>NZ_JBWKXQ010000020.1:0-92189 GCF_059423125.1 Variovorax sp. GW531-E2
TTTCAAACCGCGTCAACTTTCGAAGACTTTCTTCACCACCCACAACCAACGCTCCTGAGAGCACCAGTCGCTTCGAAAACCAGAGGTGTTCAGCAGCGAAGCCTGCCAGTGTATGTCATTTTGGGTGCCGAAGCCAACACGAGATGAAAAGAATCTTGCAGTGAGACCGCTCCACAGCTTGCCGCGCCTTCAGGCACCGCTTGATCTCACTGCGCTCCCCAGTAGCGACTCCATCCGCCCCCTTATATATATAGAGAGGCGTACGCTCCCCTAACGAGGGTGCCATCGAGCAACTCCTGCAGCGCCTCCATGACAGCAGAGACATTCGCCAACCTGCATCGACTCAGCCCCCAATGAAAAATGCCCGTCGAGCATACGTCCGACGGGCATTTGACCCAACTCAGCTACAACCGAGCACTTCGGTGCCCGGCCCAGCCTTGCTTAGTAGTAACGCGAGCTGTTCATGCGGCGCATCGCTTCGTACAGCGTGGGCATGCGCACCTCTTGCGAACGGCGGTTCATGCGGGCCAGGGCGTCGACCTTGGCGACGGCCTGAACCGACACGACGTCCTCCGACTGCTGGCGCCACACCGCGGCTTGCAGCTCTTGCATGATGCGCGGATCGCTCTGGGCGGTCGCCAGGAAGCGGGCGTCTGCACGCGCTTGCGCACGGCGCTCTGCAGCTTCGCGCCACAGGGTGGCCAGGCTGCTCTTGCGGACCGAGCCGACGAAGAGTGCGAACAGGGCGATGGCGGCGACGCAGAACACGGTCCATGCGGCGAGCAGCGCGCCTTCGTCCCAGTTGGAGACGATCTTGTCGGCGACCACGAGCACGGCGGCCGCGAGGGCCAGCACGAACAGTGCGATCAGCGGACGGGCGCCATGGGCACCGGCGCGGGCGGCCTGGATCTGGCCGAAGAGAACTTCGGCGCGACGGACGCCGGGATGTTCGGTGGGTTGGTCAACGTGGACAAAGCTGGTCATGATGCATCCCTCCTGGGGACAAGTGGTAATCAGTGGTGGCGAACAAGGCCGATGACCTGATATTAGGGATTACCCCAGTGTTCCGCCACTTTATCTTTCTGATGTTTATCATTCATATCACTGATGGACGTCAATTTCCGCACATTCGACCTCAACCTGCTGCGCGTCTTCGATGAGGTGATGGCGGAGCGCAACCTCACGCGCGCCGCCCGCAACCTCGCGATCACCCAGCCGGCCGTGAGCAACTCGCTGCGCCGTCTGCGCGAGCTCTTGGGCGACGAGCTGGTGCGGCGTTCCGGTGCGGGCGTGGAACCCACGCCGCGCGCGCAAGCCCTCTGGCCGACGGTGCGCGACGCCTTGCGCCAGCTGCAGCACACGCTGGCGCCCGGCGAGTTCGATGCCGGCACCGCCGACACGACCTTCCTGCTGGCCATGGCCGATGCCACGGCCGCCGAACTCATGCCGGGCCTGGTGAAGATTGCGGAAGAAGAAGCCCCGGCCATCTCGCTGCGCGTGCTGCCGCTGACCACGCGCGACCCGCGCCGCATGCTGGAGCACGAAGAAGTCGACATGGCGATCGGCTACTTTCCCGCCGTGATCGCGAGCCTGGCGGCGCGCGGTCAGTCGGGGGTGGGGGTGCCGTTCGAGACCCAGCGGCTCTACCTGGGCCAATATGTCTGTGTGATGCGGCGCGGCCATCCACTGGCCAGCGCACCGCTGACGCTCGACAGCTACTGCACAGCGCGGCACCTGCTGGTGAGTTTTTCGGGGCGGCCGTACGGCTTCATCGACCAGACGCTGGGCGCCATGGGGCGCGAGCGGCGGATCGCGGTGACGGTGAACCAGTTCTTCACCGCCGGGCGCGTGGTCGCGAATTCGGACCTGCTGGCGGTGCTGCCGCGTCACTTCGTGAGCGTGACGGGCATCGAGAATCAACTGGTGGTGCGGGACCTGCCCTTCGACCAGCCGCCGGTGCACGTGGATGCCATCTGGCACCGGCGCGCCCAGCATGGGCATTCGCACGAGTGGCTGCGCACGGCGCTGTTGCGCTCGGCGGCCGCGGCGTTTGCGGGCTCGGTCCACGGGCAGGCGTGACCTGCCCTTGGATCCCGGGTGCGCCGCACGGGGCGGCGCGCGTCAGCGAATTACCTGACGACGCTGAGCCAGGCGGAAGCCGCCGCACGCAGCTCCTGCGCGTGGTGCGCACCGCGACCGGCACGGCTGTCGGCGCTTTCCATCAGCGCAGCGGCGTGGCTGGCGGGGGTCTGGCTCGGCGACGAACGGAAGAAACGGGCCACTTGGGCAAGAAGACTGAACATGACGGTGCGCGGCTTGTGGCTGCGACGGGGTTGATTAACGATGGATGTAGATTAAGGGTAATCCCTAGTAAAGCAAGCCCCAGGTTATGCATCTCACGCATAGTGCGATTCACCTAGACTGACCCGACGATGAAGCTGCAACTGCTCTCCGACCTCCACCTGGAATCCCATCCGCGTTTCCACGCCGACCCCATCCCGGGCGCCGACCTGCTCGTGCTCGGGGGCGACATCGGCTCCTACCAGGAAGGCTCCCGCCTGGCGGACACCGACTTCGGCCTGGGCCGCTTCTCGCCGCGCAAGGGCTGGCCGACGCCGGTGGTCTACGTGCCGGGCAACCACGAGTACGACAACCTCGACTTCGACGCGACGCATGCGCGCCTGCGGGCGCTGTGCGACGAGCTCGGCATCCTCTGGCTGGAGCGCGAGACGCTGGTCATCGAAGGCATCCGCTTCATCGGCACCACGCTGTGGGCCGATTTCGACGCGCTGGTCGAGCCCCGCGACGGCCTCACCGAGGCGCTCAAGAAGCGCGGCAAGGCGATGCGCGCGGCCGATTTCTACCTCGAGAAAATGGCCGGCACGCGCAACGGCAAGCCCTTCATGTCAGCCGAAATGAGAGAGCAAGCGCTCACCTGTCAGGCCTGGTTGCGTGATGCGCTGGCCCAGCCTTACGACGGCACGACAGTGGCCATCACCCATTTCGCGCCCAGCCTCGCCAGCGCCGATCCGCGCTACGGACTCACCCCCGGCACCGCGGGCTTCTGCAATTCACTCGACGAATTGCTGCCGCACGCACAGCTGTGGCTGCATGGCCATCTGCATTGCCCGTTCGATTACGTGAAGGACGGCTGCCGCGTGGTCGCCAACCCGCTGGGCTACCGCAGCAACGGCGAACAAGAGGGCTACCAGCCCCAGCTGCTGATCGAGATCCGCTGACCGGCCGTTTCGCCGGTCAGGCGGTGCGCCCCTTGGCCACGAGCCGGATGCCCGGCATGAGCTCGGCCGCGAGCTCGGGCCGCTCCAGCGCGTAGTCGAGGTTCATGCGCGCGATCTCGACGTGCTCCTCGCCGAGCGCCTGCGCCCGCGAGCCCTGGCCGCGCTCGATGGCCTGCACCATCGCGTGGTGCGTGCGGTGCGCCTGGCGCATCCACTGCTGGCCCTCCTCCATCGACGACTGCATGGGCAGCATGGCGCTGGGGGCGGCGAAGGGCTGGCCGCCGAGCATGTCCATCACGCGCTTGAGCGCTAGGTTGCCGCAGCCTTCGAGGATCAGCCGGTGGAAGCGGTCGTTCATCTCGACGTAGGCCGCGTAGTCGTCGATCTCCATGCTGGGCTTGTTGACGGCGCGGTCGCCGTCTTCCAGGCAGTCCTTCAGGTCGCGCAGCAGCTGGCGCGACACGCCGTCTTCCGCCAGCAGGCGGGCGGCAAAGCCCTCGATCACGCCGCGCACGCGGATGGCGTCGGCCACTTCCTGCGAGGTGAAGCGGCGCATCTGGTAGCCGCCGCTGGGCGACTGCTCGATGAGCCCTTCGTGCTCGAGGCTGGCCAGCGCCAGGCGCACCGGCGTGCGCGAGGCCCCGAGCTTCTCGGCCAGCGGGATCTCGGCCAGCCGCTCTCCGGGCACGAATTCGCCCTTGAGGATCAGGTCGCGCAGTTGCACGAGCACGCGGGATTGTTGGGAGTCCATCGGGAGGCGCCAGGGCAACAAGGAGAGGGATGAATGGGCGGATTCTAGGAGACCCGCCCGCCACTGCACGCAGCATAGCCAAACGGGCGCGGTTGTTGCATGCACTGCAAACAGAAGTGTGTCAAAAACACACAATCACCTCAGAGTTAACCCTATATATGACCGCTTCAAGCCCCAAAACAGGGCGAATTGGCCGATGAAAGTTTGACCTTTGTCAAAAATCACCAAGACAATGCATACAACTGCATGCAATGCCTGCAGGCCTTCTGACAAAGACCTCTCGATGGAGCCCGCACGATGATCAGCGCCGAGCAAAACGATTTCATCACCCGCGTCGGACCCGGCGCGCCCGCCGGCAAGCTGCTGCGCCGCTACTGGCAGCCGGTGGCCCTGGCCGACGAACTGGCGGGCCCGCGCCCGGTCAAGCCCGTGAAGCTCATGGGCCAGGACTTCGTGCTGTTCCGCGACGAGAGCGGCCAGCTCGGCATGCTCGACCGCGACTGCCCGCACCGCGGCGCCGACCTGGCCTTCGGCCGGCTGGAAAACGGCGGCATCCGCTGCGCCTTCCACGGCTGGCTGTTCGACGCCAAGGGCAACTGCCTGGAGACCCCGGCCGAGCCCGCCACCAGCAAGCTGTGCAGCCGCATCAAGCAGTCGGCCTATCCGGTGGTCGAGAAGGCCGGCATCGTCTTCGCGTACATCGGCGAGGGCGAGCCCCCGGCCTTCCCCGACTTCGACTGCTTCGTCGCGCCCGACACCCACACCTTCGCGTTCAAGGGCCTCTTCGAATGCAACTGGCTGCAGGCGCTCGAAGTGGGCATCGACCCCGCGCACGCCTCGTACCTGCACCGCTTCTTCGAGGACGAAGACACCTCCGAGAGCTACGGCAAGCAGTTCCGCGGCGCTTCGGCCGACTCCGACATGCCCATCACCAAGGTGCTGCGCGAGTACGACCGCCCCGACATCAGCGTGGAGCCCACCGACTACGGCTTCCGCCTGAAGGCGCTGCGCAAGCTGTCGGAAGACACCACCCACGTGCGCGTGACCAACGTGGTGTTCCCGCAGGCCTTCGTGATCCCGATGAGCGCCGAGATGACCATCTCGCAGTGGCACGTGCCCGTGGACGACACGCACTGCTACTGGTATGCCGTGTTCACCAGCTTCACGGGCCCGGTCGACAAACAGCAGATGCGCGACCAGCGCCTGAAGCTGTACGAGCTGCCCGACTACACCTCGCGCAAGAACAAGCGCAACAACTACGGCTACAGCATCGAGGAGCAGCTGACCGAGACCTACACCGGCATGGGCGACGACATCAACGTGCACGACCAGTGGGCGGTGGAGTCGCAAGGCGCCATCCAGGACCGCACGCGCGAGCACCTGGGCAGCACCGACAAGGGCATCATTGCCTACCGCCGCGTGCTGGTGAAGGCCATCGAGGCCACGCTCGCCGGCGAAACCGCGCCGATGCTCATCGACGCCGCGCAGGCCAGCGCCATGACCGGCCCGCCGTCGATCGACGGCATCGGCAAGGTGGTCGACGAAGCCGCCACCGAGGCCTACTGGCAGGACGCCGACCGCGCGCGCCGCCTGAAGTCCGACTGGGCGTCCGCACGCCTGGCCGCTACGGCCTGAGCACGCCGCCATGAGCAGCACCAACACCTTCGTCGACCGCTTCGGTCTCTGGTCGGCCGACCAGCATGCGCAGGCGCGCGAACTCGTGCGCCGCATCGACAGCGGCGAGGTGGACACCGTCCGCTTCGCCTGGCCCGACCAGCACGGCCTGCTGCGCGGCAAGACCCTGGTCGCGGGCGAGGCGCGCTCGGCCCTGTGGGAGGGCGTGAACCTCACGTCCACGCTGCTGGCCAAGGACACCTCGCACAAGACCGTGTTCCCCGTGTTCACCCAAGGCGGCGGCTTCGCCATCGAGGGCCTGCAGGGCGGCGCCGACTTCACCATCGTGGCCGACCCCGCCACCTTCAAGGTGCTGCCCTGGGCGCCGCGCACCGGCTGGATCCTGTGCGACGCCTACATGGCCGACGGCCGGCCCTGCCCCTTCGCCACGCGGCAGATCCTGCAGCGCGCGGTGACGCAGCTCGACGAACTCGGGCTGGACTTCATCGCCGGCCTCGAGGTCGAGTTCCACGTCTTCAAGCTCGAAGACGCGCGCATGGACCTGCCCGACTCGGGCCAGCCCGGCGAACCGCCGCGCGTGTCGCTGCTGTCGCATGGCCACCAGTACCTGACCGAGCTGCGCTACGACCGCGTCGACGGCCTCATGGAGCTGCTGCGCTCGCAGCTCGTGGCGCTCGGCCTGCCGCTGCGCTCGCTGGAGATCGAGTTCGGCCCGAGCCAGTTCGAGCTCACCTTCGGCCCCACGGCCGGCGTGACGCCCGCCGACACCATGGTGCTGCTGCGCAGCGCCATCAAGCAGATCTGCCAGCGCGCCGGCCTGCACGCCACCTTCATGTGCCGCCCGAAGATCCCGAACGTGATGTCCAGCGGCTGGCACCTGCACCAGTCGCTGCGCCGCAAGAGCGACGGCGTGAACGCCTTCATGCCCGAGCCCGGCGGGCGTGACCTCAGCGAGCTCGGCATGCACTACCTCGGCGGCCTGAAGGCGCACGCCTGCGGTGCGGCCGCGCTCGCCAGCCCGACGATCAACGGCTACCGCCGCTACCGCCCCTTCTCGCTCGCGCCCGACCGCGCGATCTGGGCGCGCGACAACCGCGGCGCGATGCTGCGGGTGCTCGGCGGCCCGGGCCAGAACGCCTCGCGCATCGAGAACCGCGTGGGCGAGCCGACGGCCAACCCGTACCTGTACCTCGCGTCGCAGCTGTTCTCAGGCCTGGATGGCATCCGCAACAAGACCAACCCAGGCCCCTCGGCCGATGCGCCGTACGAAACACCGGCGGAGCAACTGCCGCGCTCGCTCGGCGACGCCCTCGCCTGCCTGCGCCGCGACGAAATGCTCAACACGCAGATGGGCAAGACCTTCGTCGACTACCTGTGCCACATCAAGGAAGCGGAAATCGCCCGCTTCAACCTCGAAGTCAGCGAGTGGGAACACCGCGAGTACTTCGACATGTTCTGAGCCATTCAATGCCCACGATCCACTACATCCTCAAGGACGGCACCACGCGCGAGGTCGACGCCAAGGTCGGCGCCAGCGTGATGGAGACCGCCATCCGCGGCAACGTGCGCGGCATCGACGCCGAGTGCGGCGGCTGCTGCTCGTGCGCGACCTGCCACGTCTACGTCGACGACGCGTTCCTCGAACGGCTGCCGCCGCCCGACGACATGGAAAGCGCGCTGCTCGACGCCGTCGCGTCCGAGCGCCGGCCCGGTTCGCGCCTGAGTTGCCAGCTCAACGTGAGCACCGCCCTCGATGGCCTCACGGTGCGTGTGCCCGATACACAGGTCTGACCAACGCGTCGGGCATCATCGCCCGCTGCCAAACATCCGGTTACAAGCCAGCGGCGCCCGTGCGGCGCATTCCACTCCCACTGAAAGGCGTTTTTTCATGACGACGATGACCAAGCGAACCCTCCTCTCGACCCTGCTGCTCGCCGGCCTCGGCATGGCGGGCGCGGCCCAGGCCCAGACCACGGAGCCGCTGCGCATCGGCCTCATCGCGACCTACTCCGGCCCCTACGCCGACTACGGCCGCCAGTTCGACGCCGGCATCGCGCTCTATCTGAAGGAGCACGGCGGCAAGGTGGGCGGGCGCGCCGTGGAAATCATCAAGAAGGACACCGCCGGCCCGGCGCCCGACGCCGCCAAGCGCATCGCGCAGGAACTCATCGTGCGCGACAAGGTGAGCATCCTCACCGGCCTGGACTTCAGCCCCAACGCCTACGCCGTGGGCGCCATCGCCACGCAGGCCAAGATCCCCACGCTGGTGATGAACGCCGCCTCCTCGGCCATCACCACCAGCTCGCCCTACGTGGCGCGCCTGTCGTTCACCGTGCAGCAGGTCACCGACCCGATGGCGCGCTACATGCTCAAGCAGGGCGTGAAGGACGCCTACACCGTGGTCGCCGACTACGCCTCGGGCGTCGACGCCGAGACCGCGTTCAAGAAGGCCTTCACCGCCGGCGGCGGCAAGGTCTCGGGCGAGGTGCGCACGCCGATGAACAACCCCGACTTCTCGGCCTACGTGCAGCGCATCAAGGACGCCAAGCCCCAAGCCGTGTTCTTCTTCTTCCCCTCGGGCGTGATGCCGCCGGCCTTCCTCAAGGTGTGGAAGGAGCGCGGCATGGAGCAGGCCGGCATCAAGCTGTTCGCCACCGGCGAAGCCACAGACGACAGCTACCTGGACGCCACCGGCGACGTGGCGCTCGGCCTGGTCACCAGCCACCACTACTCGTTCGCGCACAACTCGCCGAAGAACCAGAAGTTCGTGAAGGACTTCGCCGCCGACAACGGCACCAAGCTGCGCCCCAGCTACTTCGCCGTGACCGCCTACGACACCATGGCCGCCATCGACCTGGCGCTGGCCAAGACCAAGGGCGACACCGCCGGCGACAAGTTCATGGACGCGCTCAAGGGCCTGAGCTTCGAGAGCCCGCGCGGCCCGATCGAGATCGACGCGGCCACGCGCGACATCGTGCAGACCGTCTACATCCGCAAGACCGAGCGCGCCAACGGCCAGCTGGTGAACGTGGAGTTCGACAAGTTCGAGCGCGTCAAGGACCCGGCCAAGGAAGCCGCTCCCAAGTAAGCCAACGCCAGCCAGCACGCAGCAAGCAGGAAATTCATGGGCATCGTGATCTTCGATGGAGTGGCCTACGGCATGCTCCTGTTTCTCATCGGCGTGGGCCTGTCCATCACGATGGGACTCATGAATTTCGTCAACCTCGCGCACGGCAGTTTCGCGATGGTGGGCGGCTACGCGGCCAGCGTGCTCATGAACCAGTGGGGCCTGGGCTTCGGGCTCTCGCTGGCGGCCGCCTTCGTGGCGGCGGCGGTGGTGGGCGCGGTGCTGGAGTTCGTGTTCTACCGGCGGCTGTACCGCGCGCACCCGCTGGACCAGGTGCTGCTGTCGATCGGCGTGGTGTTCGTCTCGATCGCCGCGTTCACCTACTTCTTCGGCCCGACGATGCAACCCTTCACGCTGCCGAAGGCGCTCGAGGGCCAGGTGTCGTTGCTGGGCCTCGAAGTGGGCCGCTACCGCCTGTTCCTGATCGGCTGCGGCGTGGCCGTGCTGGTCGCGCTGCTGCTGGGCCTGGGCAAGACGCGCTACGGCGCGATGGTGCGCGCCGCCGTCGACAACCAGCGCGTGGCGGGCGGCACGGGCATCCACGTGCAGCGCCTGTTCTTTCTGACCTTCTCGCTGGGCTGCGGCCTGGCGGGCCTGGGCGGCGCGCTGAGCCTGGGCATGCTGGGGCTGGAGCCGTCGTTCCCGCTCAAGTACCTCGTCTACTTCCTGATGGTGGTGTGCGTGGGCGGTGCGGGCACCGTCACCGGCCCGTTCATCGCGGCGCTGCTGGTCGGCATCGTCGACGTGGCGGGCAAGTACTACCTGCCTGAAACGGGCGCCTTTCTCATCTACGTGTTCATGATCGTCATGCTGCTGGTGCGCCCGAACGGCATCGTCGCCAAGAAGGGGCTCGCATGAAGCCGCTGAGCCTGTCCCCCGCGCAACTGCGCGTGGCCGAAATCGCCTTCTGGCTCGCGCTCGCCTCGAGCTTCTTCCTCCTGCCCGACAAGCTCACGCTGATGAGCCAGATCATGATCTTCGGGCTCTTCGCCGTGTCGCTGGACATGGCGCTGGGCTACGCAGGCATCCTCACCGTGGGCCACGCCGCCTTCTTCGGCGCGGGCGCCTATGCGGCCGGCCTGCTCGCCAAGTACGGCTGGAGCGAGCCCTTCACCGGCCTGGCGTTCGCGCTCGCCGTGTGCGGCCTGCTGGGCTACGTGCTGAGCTACCTCGTGGTGCGCGGCGCGGACCTCACGCGGCTGATGATCACCATCGGCGTGTGCGTGCTGCTGTTCGAGCTGGCCAACCGGCTCTCGGGCATCACGGGCGGCACCGACGGCCTGCAGGGCGTGGTGATCGCGCCGGTGCTCGGCCTGTTCGACTTCGACCTCTACGGCAAGACCGCGTTCGGCTATGCCTTCGGCGTGGTGCTCGCGATGTTCCTGCTCGTGCGGCTGGTGCTGCGCTCGCCCTTCGGCCTGGCGCTGCGCGGCATCCACGACAGCCGCAAGCGCATGACGGCCATCGGCTCGCCGGTGGAAGCGCGCCTGCGCATGGCCTACGCGATGTCGGCCGCGGTGGCCGGCGTGGCGGGCGCGCTGCTGGCGCAGACCACGCAGTTCGTGGGCATCGAATCGATCAGCTTCAACCGCTCGGCCGAGGTGCTGATCATCCTCGTGCTCGGCGGCACCGGGCGGCTGTACGGCGGCCTCATCGGCGCCATCGTCTACATGCTGGTGCACGACTGGTTCGCCGACATGAACCCGCAGTACTGGATGTTCTGGCTCGGCATCTTCCTGATCGCGGCCGTCATGCTCGGACGCGGCGGGATCATGGGCGCGCTCTCGCGCGTGGTGCGCACGGGGAAGGCGCAATGACCTCGACCACCACGCACGCGCTGCGCACGCAGAACCTGGGCATCCGCTTCGGCGCCTTCCAGGCCGTGAGCGAGGTCAACCTGTCGCTCGAACCCGGTGCGCGGCAGGCGCTGATCGGGCCCAACGGCGCCGGCAAGACCACGCTCATCAACCTGCTCACGGGCGTGTTCAAGCCCACCAGCGGCCAGATCCACCTGGGCCCGCGCGACATCACGCGCCTGCCCGGCGACAAGCGCGCCCGCATGGGGCTGGCGCGCACCTTCCAGATCAACACGCTGTTCCCCAGCCTCACGCCGCTCCTGTCGGTGGTGCTGGCCATCAGCGAGCGCGAAGGCCTGGGCGCCACCTGGTGGCGGCCGCTCAAGGGCTGCACCGCCGTGTTCGACGAAGCGCATGCGCTGCTGGCCACGCTGAAGCTCGACGCCCTGGCCGACGTGCCCGTGGCCGAGCTGGCCTACGGCAAGCAGCGGCTGCTCGAGATCGCGCTGGCGCTCGCCGCCAAGCCCCGCATCCTGCTGCTCGACGAGCCCGCCGCCGGCGTGCCGGAGGACGAGAGCGGCGAACTCTTCGAAGCCATCGCGGCGCTGCCGGCGGACATCAGCGTGCTCTTCATCGAGCACGACATGAAGCTCGTGTTCCGCTTTGCGCGCCGCATCTCGGTGCTGGTGGGCGGACGCATCCTCACCGAAGGCACGCCCGCCGAAATCGGCGCCGACCCGCGCGTGCGCGAGGTCTACCTCGGAAGCTCGCACCACCATGGCTGAATCCGCCGCACTGGCCTTCGACCGCGTCACCGCCGGCTACGGCAACGCCGTGGTCCTCGACCGCCTCGACTTCTCGCTGCGGCCCGGCGAAAGCCTGGCCATCCTCGGGCGCAACGGCGTGGGCAAGACCACGCTGCTCGAAACGCTGATGGGCAACACCCGCGTGATGCAAGGCGCGATCCGCTGGCAGGGCGCCGACATCACGCGCTGGCCCGCGCACCAGCGCGTGCGCGCGGGGCTGGGCTGGGTGCCGCAGGAGCGCGAGGTGTTCCCCTCGCTCACGGTGGAAGAAAACCTCACGGTGATCGCCCGCCCCGGCAGCTGGACCTTGCAACGGGTTTATGAGTTCTTTCCGCGCCTGCGCGAGCGGCGCGGCAACTACGGCAACCAGCTCTCGGGCGGCGAGCAGCAGATGCTCGCCATCGGCCGCGCGCTCATGACCAACCCGAAGCTGCTGCTGCTCGACGAGCCCATGGAAGGCCTCGCGCCGATCATCGTGGAAGAGCTGGCCGCGGCGATCCGGCGCCTGTGCGAGTCGGAAGGCCTGGCCTCGATCGTGGTGGAGCAGCACCCGGTGCTGGCCCTGGACATGACGCACCAGGCGATCGTGCTGGAGCGCGGCACCGTCGTGCATGCGGGCCCGAGCGCGGCGCTGGCGGCCGACAAGGACTTGCTCGAAGGCCTGCTGGGCGTCGACATCGCCGAGGCGCCGGCCGGCTGAACCGTCAGGCCAGCAGGCCGATCCGCCGGGCACCGACAAAGAAACGCCACGACGCCAGCCCCCCGGCGATGAGGCTCACGCCCCACGACAGCCACACGCAGGTGTACAGGATGAAGGCCAGGCCGACGTCCACCACGGGCGCCAGGAAGGTCGTGTCCTTGCCGAACAGCACGTGGGTGCCCAGGCCCCACCACACGAAGTACGGCAGCGCGGCCAGGCACAGGCCGTAGACGAGGCTGGCCACCAGCGGGCCGAGATGCTCGCGCAGCACGGCCCAGCGCACGAGGAAGAACAGGGCCAGGTCCAGCAGCACCAGGGCCAGCAGGCCGAGGCCCAGGATGAGTTCGAGGGTCATGGCCGCACTGTAAGCATGCCGGCCCGCGACAGGGCCGTGCGCGCGCCGGCGTACCGGCAGGCGCTACCGCGCGCCGCAGCACGCGGTACGCCTCGACCGCATCAGCTCAGCATCTGCCCGCGGCTGCCGATCACGGCCACGTCCACGAACTGGCCGCCTTCGCGGTTGGAGCGGCCGTAGTTGATCTTCACGCCGCCCAGGTCGAAGTTCTCGATGCTCGCCATGCCGCCGAGCACGGCGGCGCGCGTCGGCGCGGGGCCGGCGCGGCGCAGGCCCTCGGCCAGCACGGCGGCGTTCATGTAGCCCTCCAGGCTGGTGAGCGAAAAATCCTTGGTGCCGTTGGCCACCATGTCGGCCTGGTAGCGGCGCACGATCTCGAACTTGGTCGAGTACGGCGACGGCACCACGATCACGAAGCCCAGGCCGCGTGCCAGGTCGCCCATGGCCGACAGCGCGCTGGCCGTGATCGACAGGCCGTAGGCCGAGCTGCTGTTGCCCGCGCCGCGCAGCGCCTTCAAAAACACCGGCGCCGTGCCGGCCAGGCCGACCACCACCACCTGCGGCTTGGCCTTGGCGATGGCCTCGGCGGCCGGGCCCACTTCCATGCTCGTGGTGTTGGGCGTGGTGGCGATCACCGCCGGCTCCAGCTTGGCCTTGGTCAGCGCGTTCTTGAACGCCGCCAGCACCGACTGGCCCAGTGGGTCGTTCGAATGCACGAGGCCGATGCGGGTCTGGCCCAGCACGGCGGCCGTGCTCACCAGCTTGTCGACCTCCTGGTCGTAGTTGGCGCGCACCCAGAAGGTGTTGGGCGAGGTCTTCTTGCGCAGCGCGATGGTGCCGGTGATCGGGCCGACCACGGCCATGCCGGGCACCGCGTCCATCACCTCGGCGGTCTGGCGCGTGCCCAGCGGGTGCACCAGCGCGAGCACCGAGCCGTCTTTTTCGAAGGCCAGCGCGTTGGCCTTGGCCACCTCGGGCTTGAAGGTGTCGTCGGCCATCACGAGCTCGACCTTGCTGCCGTGGATGCCGCCGGCCTTGTTCAGCGCGTTGAAGAACGCGGTGGAGCCCTGGTACAGCCCCTGGCCGTTGGCCTTTTCGACGCTGCTGTTGTCGAAGGTCGTCCCGATGCGGATCGCACGGTTCTGCGCGAACGCCGGAAATCCCAGCCCGACGCCGGCCGCGGCGGCCGTCGTGGCGGCCAGCCCGGAAAGAGCGCGGCGGCGGCTGGTGGAAAGCGGCGCGGTCGACTCGCGCGGCACGGGGACGGTCATGATCAAAGCCTCCAATAGTCGGTGACAAAAGTTCACATTTCAAACAGAAATGTAACGCACCTCACTGGATCGGTCATGACAAACCCTAGAGCAGCTCCTCGCCCACGATGGGTAAAAGCAACCAGTTCTTGAAGCGCAGCCAGAGGAATTCGCCCGGTTCGTCCTCGTGCACGATGTCCCCGCCGGCATCGTCGTATTCGAGCCACTGCACGCGCCGACCGCCCGGCGCGAGCCGCAGCCGGTAGCCCAGGTTGACGCGCTCGCCGTTCATGAGCTTGTCGTAGTCCTGCACCAGCCGCGGGCTGTCGATCACCAGCCCCATCTCGGTGTTGACGGCGGCCGAGCGGTGGTCGAGGTTCATCGAGCCGACGAAGAAGCGCTCGTCGTCCACGATGGCCAGCTTGGCATGCAGCCGGCTGATCGACTTGCCGAAGTCGCCGAAGCGCCCCGAACGCCCGGTGAGCGTAGGCGCAATCTCGTAGATGGTGACGCCGATCTTCAGCATGTCGGCGCGGTAGCGCTCGTAGCCCGCATAGGCCAGCGGTTCGTCGGTGGCGCCCAGCGAGTTGGTGACCACCGTGATGCGCCCGCCGCGCTCGATGGTCGCCTTCATCATCGCCATGCCGCGCGCGCCCGGAATGAAGTACGGCGAGCCGATCTTCACTTCGTGCTTCGCCGCCTGGATCACGCCGAGCGCGCCCTCGGTCACGCTGCCGCCGTAGGCCGCCTCGGCCTTGCGCGTGATCTTGTCGGGGTCGTCCACGAACAGCGTGGCCGGGGCCCAGTAGCGGTCGATGCGGCCGGTGGTGAGCTGCTCGCCGAGCGGCGACTTGTTCAGGATGTCGCGCTGGCGCATGGGCACGTCGGGCACGGCCGCGCGCGCCAGGGTGTCGAAGCGCCGCTGGGCTTCTTCCACCGGCACGCGCCGCGGCGCGATGCGCTCGATGGGCCAGGCGTGCTCGCTGTTCCAGTAGCGGTCGAAGCCCTCGGACATGCGGCGCACGATCGGCCCGCTGGAGAGCACGTCCATGTCGATGAAGTTCGCCGCCGTGCTGCGCATGAAGTACTCGTTGGCGATGTTGCGCCCGCCCGAGACGGCGAAGCTGTTGTCGGCCACCAGCAGCTTGTTGTGCATGCGGTGGTTGATGCGCCCGAAGTCGCCCAGCGAGAACAGCAGCCGCGCAGCCAGCGAGCCGGCGCGCGAAGGCAGCGGGTTGAACAGCCGCACCTCGATGTTCGGGAAGGCCGAGAGGCTGCTGAACACCTCGTCCTCGCCCGCCGTGTACAGGTCGTCCACCAGCAGCCGCACGCGCACGCCGCGCGCGGCGGCCTCGCGCAGTTCCTTGAGGAACAGCAGGCCGACGTCGTCGTTGCTGATCAGGTAGTACTGCACGTCGAGCGACTTCTGCGCGTGCCGCGCCAACGAGATGCGCGCGTCGAACGCAAACGCCGCCTCGGGCAGCAGCCGGAAGCCCGACAGCCCCGCCGCCCCGCCCGGCAGCGCGTCCTGGGCGGCCAGCCGGCCCAGGTCGGTGTCGGCCACGTCGGTGATCGCGTTCGTGAGCACCGGGTGCGGCGGCGGCGGCGGCAGGCTGGCGCAGCCCGCGAGCCAGGCGAGGGCCAGCCCGCTCGACACCAGGGCGACGAAGCGACGAAGGCGGAACAGGGCGGCGGCCATGGGTCGCACTGTAGCGCCGCAGAGCCCGGCCGGGGCGGCATGCCGCCCTATGATCAACGGCACACACGGCAGCCAACGAAAAGAAGGAAAAAACGCGTGCTCAATGGGTTGTGGCTGGGGTTCTTCGGGATGGCGGCGCTCGCAGCGCTGGGACGGTGGCTCGTCGGCGGCGACCCGACCGTGTTCGCGGCGCTGGTCGAAAGCCTGTTCGCGATGGCGCGGCTGGCCGTCGAGGTGATGGTGCTGCTGTTCGGCACGCTCACGCTGTGGCTGGGCTTCCTGCGCATCGCCGAAACCGCCGGCCTCGTCGGCTGGCTCGCGCGCCTGCTCGGGCCGCTGTTCCGGCGGCTGATGCCGGGCGTGCCGGCCGGGCACCCCGCACTCGGGCTCATCACGATGAACTTCGCGGCCAATGCGCTGGGGCTGGACAACGCCGCCACGCCGATCGGCCTGAAAGCCATGCGCGAGCTGCAGCGCCTGAACCCCGACCCCGTGACGGCCACCAACGCGCAGATCCTGTTCCTGGTGCTCAACGCCTCGTCACTGACCTTGCTTCCCGTCACCATCTTCATGTACCGGGCGCAGCAGGGCGCGAGCGACCCGACGCTGGTGTTCCTGCCGATCCTGCTGGCCACGAGCGCCTCGACGCTGGTGGGCCTGCTGTCGGTGGCGGCGGTGCAGCGCCTGCGGCTGTGGGACCCGGTGGTGCTGGCCTACCTGGTGCCCGGTGCGCTGCTGCTGGGCGGCTTCATGGCGCTCTTGGGCACGCTGTCGGCGGCGGCCATCGCCTCGCTGTCGTCGCTGCTGGGCAACCTCACGCTGTTCGGCGTGATCATCGTGTTCCTGGCGGCCGGCGCGATCCGGCGCGTGAAGGTCTACGAGGCCTTTGTCGAAGGCGCGAAGGAAGGCTTCGACATCGCGAAGCACCTGCTGCCCTACCTCGTCGCGATGCTGTGCGCGGTGGGCGTGCTGCGCGCCTCGGGCGCGCTCGACTTCGCGCTCGACGGCCTGCGCTGGCTGGTGCAGGCGGGCGGCTGGGACGCGCGCTTCGTCGACGCCATGCCCACGGCGCTCGTCAAGCCCTTCTCGGGCAGCGCGGCCCGCGCCATGCTCATCGAGACCATGAAGACCCAGGGCGTCGACAGCTTCCCCGCGCTGGTGGCCGCCACCATCCAGGGCAGCACCGAAACCACGTTCTACGTGCTGGCGGTGTACTTCGGCGCCGTGGGTATCCAGCGCGCGCGGCACACCGTGGCCTGCGCGTTGCTGGCGGAGCTGGCGGGGGTGGTGGCTGCGATTGCGGTCTGCTACTGGTTCTTCGGCTGAGCCTGCTTACTTGCGGGGCTCGACCACCGGGAACATCAGGTCGAAGTTGTCGAGCATCCCGAACAGCTCGCCCAGCTTCGCCCGGTTGCCGTCGATCTTCACGAGCCCCGACTGCACGGCCTCCGGAAAGGTCGTCTGCTTCAATGTGATCGCATCGAGCGTCGCCCGACTCAATGTGACGGTGGCGTCCGCACCCGCCGCCTGCTGGTTCTTCACGTGCGTGAGCGCCGAGTTCTCCAGCGTCAGCACGAACTTCTGGTTCGAATCGGTGAAGTTCCAGTTGACCACCATCGTCTTGCCCTCCGCCTTGGCCGCGTCGAGCCGCACGCCGAGGTAGTCGAAGAAAAGTTCGTTGCTCACGGCCTTGAGCGTGTCGCCGTTCGCGCTGCTGCCGCCCGGGATCTTCGGCACGCCGTTGCGCAGTTCCATCGCGCCCACCAGGTAGGCGCTGCGCCATGTGCCCGCTTCCGACTGGTAGCCCAGCTGTTCGAGCGCGTCAGCGCCGAGTTCGCGCGCCGCGCGGTTGGCCGGGTCGGCGTACACCACCTGGCTCATCGCGCTGGCCACCCAGCGGTACTCGCCCTTCTTGAAGTCTTCGCGGGCGCGCGCCACCACCGCGTCGGCGCCGCCCATGTACTCGACCGTCTTCTTCGCCTGCGCCACCGGCGGCAGCGGGTTCAGGTTGGCCGGGTTGGCGTCGTACCAGCCCAGGTACTTCTGGTAGACCGCCTTCGCGTTGTGGCGCAGCGTGCCGTAGTAGCCGCGCGTGGACCACTCCTGCTCCAGGCTCGCGGGCATGCGCAGCGTCTCGGCGATCTCGGACGCCGTGTAGCCATGGTTCAGCAGGCGCAGCGACTGGTCGTTGATGAACTTGTACATGTCGCGCTGCTTCTTCAGCAGGTCGACGATGCGTTCGCGCCCCGTGGTGGGCCAGTGGTGCTGCGCGATGAGCACGTCGGTCCTGTCGCCGAAGGCCACGCGGGCCTCGTCGATGTACTTGGCCCACAGGTTGCCGTCGCGGACCTCGGCGCCGCGGATCGTGTACAGGTTGTGCATGTTGTGCGTCACGTCCTCGGCCATGTTGAGCACACGGAACTGCGGCATGTACATGAGCATCTCGGACGGCGCCTCCGAGCCCGGCACCAGCTGGAACACGATCTGCACGCCGTCGATGGTGCGCTCCTCGGTGGTCTTCTCGATGGTCGAGGTGGGCGCGATCAGCGTCACGCTGCCGCGCGCCAGCGCCTTGCCCAGGCCGGTGTCGACCTGCCCGCGCGCGCCCGGCGGCAGCAACGTGCCGAACTGGTACTGCGAGCGCCGGTTCATGGCGTTGCCCGCCAGGATGTTCTCGGCCACCGCCGACTCCATGAAGCCCGAGGGAGCGATCACCTGCACCTTGCCCGCGGCCACGTCGGCCTCGCTGACCACGCCCTTCACGCCGCCGAAGTGGTCGGCGTGGCCGTGCGTGTAGATCACCGTGCCGACCGGCTTCTTCGGTCGGTGCTGGTAGTACAGCTCGAGCGCGGCGCGCGCGGTCTCGGCGGCCAGCAGCGGATCGATCACGATCAGCGAGGTGTCGCCTTCGACGATGGTGACGTTCGCCAGGTCGAAGCCGCGCACCTGGTAGACGCGGTCGGTCACCTTGAACAGGCCGTGGATGGCATTGAGCTGCGCCTGCCGCCACAGGCTCGGGTTGACCGTGTCGGCCGCCTCGTTCGCCTTCAGGAAATCGTAGGGCTTCATGTTCCAGACCGGGCGCGGGCCGCTGCCGCTCACGAGGGCGTCGGGCACGGTGCCGATGAAGCCGCGCATCGCGTCCTCGAAGTCCTGCCTGTTCGCGAAGGGCAGCGCCTTCGCCATGTCGGCGTTGGCCTTCAGCGTGACGGGCTCGGCCGCCTTGGGCGCGACCACCGGCTGCGCGGTGGCGGTGAAGGCACAGGCCCAGGCGACGAGGGCCAGGGAGAAGCGGGCGGAAGGCGCGGAAGCAGAAGCAATGCGGGTCATCGATGTCTCGGGGTTGTTGTCTGTCGAACGACGGGGCACGGGAAAGCACGGGGAGGCCGTGGCCGATTCTCGGAAGCACCCAACCCATTGGCAAATGCAAAATGTGCGCTTGCTTTTGAACCAAAACGCAAAATGCAGCTGCGCCACCTTCAGCACCTGATCGCCCTCGCCGAGCAAGGCAGCTTCGGGCGTGCCGCGCAGGCCGTGCACCTGTCGCAGCCCGCGCTCTCGCGCAGCATCGACGCGCTGGAGCAGGCGCTGAAGGCGCGCCTGGTCGACCGCGCCTACGGCACCGTGCGCTTCACCCAGGCCGGCGAGCTGGTGCTGGCGCGGGCCCGCGAGCTGGTCGCCGACGCGCGGCAGATCCAGCGCGAGGTGCAGCAGCTCGAAGGCCTCACGCTCGGCAGCCTCAATGTGGGCCTGGGCCCCTTCGCGGCCGGCCTGCTGGGGCGCGCGGCGCTGTCGCTCATGACGCAACGCCACCCGCAGCTGCTGATGCGCATGGAAGTGGCCGACACCCCCACCCTGAGCGAGCGCCTGCACCGGCGCCAGATCGACCTGTTCATTGCAGACACCCGCGACCTGAAGAAGCAGCCCGGCCTGAAGCTGGCGCGGCTGCCCAACGTGCCGGTGTCCTTCTTCGTGCGGCCCCGGCATCCGCTGCTCAGGCAGCCGGCGCCGGTCACGCTCGAGCAGCTCATGGACTACCCGGTGGCCGGCCCCAACCTGCCGGCCGAGGTGGCCGCGCATTTCGACCGGCAGATCCGCCGCACCGACCGCGGCGTGTTCAACGTGACCTGCGACGACGCCGACACGCTGCGGCACCTCGCGCTCACGGCCCACGCGGTGATCCTCGCGCCCCACGCGCCCGGCCTCACGCCCGAGACTGCCGCGCTCGCGCCGCTGGCCGTGGCGGGCCTGTCGCGCATGCGCACCCACTACAGCCTGGTGACGCTGGCGGGCCGCACGCCCTCGGCCGCCGCCACGGTCTATACCCGGCTGGTGACCGAGTTGCTCGGGCCGGTTCAGCAGCCCGCCAGAGCCTGAGCCAAAATGGCCCCTTCTCCGCCGTTCACCGCCTTGCCGTCCGTTCTCCCGTGACCACCTCCCGCCGGGCCCAGCCCCCCACCTTCTCGCCCGGCGAATTCCGCAAGGCACTCGGCATGTTCGCCACCGGCGTGACCATCGTCACCGCGCGCGCGGCCGACGGCAGCCTGGTCGGCCTCACGGCCAACTCGTTCAACTCGGTGTCGCTCGCGCCGCCGCTGGTGCTGTGGAGCCTGGCGCGCGCGGCGGCGTCGATGTCGGCGCTGCGCGCCGGCTCGCACTACGCGGTCAACATCCTGGCCGCCAACCAGAAGGCGCTGGCGGAGCGCTTCGCCACCAAGAACATCGACCGCTGGGCCGACGTGGCCTACACCGACGGCCTGGGCGGCGCGCCGGTGCTGCAGGGCGCGGCGGCCAGCTTCGAGTGCTTCAACCGCAGCCGCTACGACGAAGGCGACCACGTGATCTTCGTGGGCGAGGTGGAGCGCTGCATGCACGACCCCGACGCCTCGCCGCTGCTGTTCCACGGCGGGCGCTTCTACACCGAGCACCCGTTGTGAAACGCCCCGCGCTGCTGGCCGTCCTGCTGCTCGCCGCGCGGATCGCCACGGCGCAGGGCACCACTGAGCCATCGCCGCTGCGGCAGAACTGGTTCGACGACCCCTTCTTCCAGGTCACCGCGGGCCTGCCGGCCTGCCCCATGCCGCAGGGCCCCTACTACACCGCCGAGGAACGCCGCGCGCAGACCCACTCGCGGCTGGAGCGCGGCACCAGCTGCTGGCTCGCGGGCAAGTGCACCGACAGCAACGCCTACCGCTACGACAAGCCGCTCGCGCCGAAGGTGCGCGCCGCGCTGCTCGCGGTGCCGGGCGTGCGCCGCAGCAGCGTGTGGGTCACGGTGCAGCGCCGCTGGGTCTACCTTCAGGGCTGCGTGCCCGACGCGGCCCTGGCCCGCAAGCTCGAACGCGCGGCGCGCACCGTGGCCGAGGTCGAGACCGTGGTGCCCGACCTGATGGTGGGCACGCGCGGCAAGCCGCCCTACCCGCTGGCCGGGCACTGAGCGGCGCCGCACGGGTTCTTCGCCGGCGCGATACGATCATCGGATGAATTCCGCGGCCCGTGCCGCCACCGATTGACCGCGAATGATCCAGCGCAAGACCCACCTCGACTCCCTGGCCATCGGCCTGCTCATCGTCTGCTGCGCGTTCTGGGGCCTGCAGCAGATCCTCATCAAGACCACCGTGACCGAGGTGCCGCCGCTGTGGCAGGCCACGGTGCGCATGGTCGGCGCGGTGGCGCTGCTGTGGCTGTGGTGCGCGGTGCGGCGCGTGCCGCTGTTCGAGCGCGACGGCACGCTGTGGCCCGGGCTGCTGGCCGGCCTGCTGTTCGCGGGCGAATTTGCCGGCATCTACCTGGGCCTGCAGCACACCAGCGCCTCACGGCTCACGGTGTTCCTGTACACCGCGCCCTTCTGGGTCTCGCTGCTGCTGCCGCGCTGGGTGCCGGCGGAGCGGCTGCGCGGCTTCCAGTGGCTGGGCCTGTTCATCGCGTTCGCGGGCGTGGTGCTGGCCTTCAGCGAAGGCTTCGGCCACATGAGTTCGTCGCAGCTCATCGGCGACGGCATGGCGCTGGCGGCCGGCATGCTCTGGGGCCTGACCACGCTCACGCTGCGCACCACGCGCCTGGCCACGGCCAGCGCCGAGAAAACGCTCTTCTACCAAGTGGCCGTGACCGCCGCCGTCTGCCCCCTGCTGTCGCTCGCGCTGGGCGAAACCTGGGGCTTCTCGTACTCCGCCTGGGCCTGGACCTCCATCGGCCTGCAGACGGTGGTGGGCGCCTTCGCCAGCTACCTCACCTGGATGTGGCTGCTGCGGCACTACCCGGCGACGCAGATGTCGTCCTTCACCTTTCTCACGCCGCTGTTCGCGCTGATCTTCGGCGTGGCGCTGCTGAAGGAGCCGCTCACGCTGCAGCTGGTGGTGGCGCTGATCGGCGTGGCGCTGGGCATCGTGCTGGTGAACCGGCGGCCTGCGGTACAACGCCCGGCATGAGCAAGAAACTCCACCGATTCCAGCCCGTCCTCGACGAGATCGTCGCCACCCTGCGCCTGCAGCTCGGCCAGGGCGGCACCGTGGCCAGCTACATCCCGGCGCTGGCGCGCGTCGATGCGCGGCAGTTCGGCATTGCGCTGCGCACCTGCGACGGCGAGGAAGCCGGCGCGGGCGACTTCGAGACGCCCTTCTCCATTCAAAGCGTGTCCAAGCTCTTCACGCTCACGCTCGCCATGCAGCGCATGGGCGACGCGCTGTGGGAGCGCATCGGGCGCGAGCCCTCGGGCAACCCCTTCAACTCGCTGGTGCAGCTGGAGAACGAGCAGGGCAAGCCGCGCAACCCCTTCATCAATGCCGGCGCCATCGCGGTGGCCGACCGGCTCGTGAGCCAGGCCAAGGCCAAGGGCGGCAGCGCCAAGGCCGACATCCTCGCGCTCATGAGCAGCCTGTGCGGTGAGCGCATCGGCTTCGACGATGAAGTGGCGCAGTCGGAGGCCGACACGGGCTTTCGCAACGTCGCGCTGGCCAACTTCATGAAGAGCTTCGGCAAGATCGACAACGATGTGGCCGAGGTGCTCGACACCTACTTCCACCAGTGCGCGCTGCGCATGAGCTGCCGCCAGCTCGCACGCGCCGCCGCCTTCCTGTGCCGCGACGGCGCGCACCCGATCGCCGGCGAGCCCGAGGTCACGGGCGAGCGGCAGACGCGCCGCATCAACTCGCTGATGCTCACCTGCGGCACCTACGACGCGGCCGGCGACGTGGCCTTTTCGATCGGCCTGCCCTGCAAGAGCGGCGTGGGCGGCGGCATCGTCGCGGTGGTGCCCGACACGCTCACGCTGTGCGTGTGGTCGCCGGCGCTCGATGCGACCGGCAACTCGCTGCTGGGCATGAAGGCGCTGGAGATGTTCGTGGCGCGCACCGGGCTGTCGGTGTTCTGACGCACGTTCAGGCCGCGACGGCCACCGGCGCCACGGGCAGGCAGCCCATGCCGCCGAGCGCGGCCTCCACGGCTTCCTCGAGCGGCGTGTGCGGCTCGCGCCCCAGGAAGGCCACCAGCTTCGCGTTGTCCATGCCCACGGGCGTGCGCCACAGGTAGCGCATCTCGCGCAGTTCGCGAAAGGTGACGACGAAGGGCGAGGCCAGCGCCAGCAGCCACCACGGAAAGGCCGACACGCGCACCTGGGCGCCGGTGCGCCGGGCCACCACCTTGCGGATCGCGTCGCTCATGCGCGTGCCGTCGGCGTCCCAATGGCCGGCCATGTGAAAGCGCGCGAAGGGCGCGAGCCGGTCGCGCCGCGCCAGCAGCTCGACCATGGTGCGGGCCACGTCCGGCAGGTACGACCACTGGTGGCCCACACCGGGGTCGCCGGGGCAGCTGACGGCCCGGACGGGCTGGCCCGCCTTCACCAGCCCCTGCGAGAACCAGTTGTTGCCCGCCTTCGGGCCGAAGAAGTCGCCGGCGCGCACGATCAGCACGCGCGCGCCCTCGCGGCTGGCGTCTTCGAGGCGCTTTTCCATCTCGACGCGGATCGCGCCCTTGGCGGTGAGCGGACGCTGCGGCGAATCTTCGGCCAGCAGCGGGAAGGCATCGGGGCCGAAGTTGTAGACCGTGCCGGGCAGCACGACGGTCGCGCCCTCGGCCTTCGCGGCGGCGAGGGTGCTGTCGAGCATCGGCAGCACCAGCTCCGACCAGCCGCGGTAGCCCGGCGGGTTGACCGCATGCACGATGACCGAACAGCCCTTCGCGGCCCGCCGCACGGCCTGCGCGTCCATCGCATCGCCGGCCAGCCAGGTGATGCCCTCGCGCTTTCCTTCGACCGCGCCGCGCTTCAGGGCGCGCACCTCCCAGCCCGCATCGCACAGCTGGCGGGCCACCTCGCCGCCGATGCCGCCCGTGGCGCCGAGCACCAGAACCGTGTTGTCGTTGCGTGCCATGAAATGCTCCTGAACAGTGATCGATGGATGAATTCTGGGCAGGATGGGGTTCGAATGGAATTGCCGAACATGCACCACCGGCCATACATTTCCGTATGACCTGGAACATCAGCTGGGAGCTGTACCGCTCCTTCCTCGGCGTGCTGCGCGAAGGCTCGCTCTCGGGCGCGGCGCGCGCACTCGGCATCACGCAACCCACCGTCGGACGCCACGTGGCGGCGCTCGAAGAAGCGCTCGGCGTGGTGCTCTTCACCCGCTCGCAGGTGGGCCTGCTGCCCACCGAAGTGGCGCTCGCCCTGCGCACGCACGCCGAGGCCATGGAAAGCACCGCCGCCTCGCTGCAGCGCGCGGCCAGCAGCCAGGGCGACGGCGTGCGCGGCGTGGTGCGGGTGTCGGTCAGCGAGGTGGTCGCGGTGGAGGTGCTGCCGCCCGTCGTGGCGCGGCTGCGCGAGGCACACCCGGCGCTGAAGGTCGAGCTGGTGTCGACCAACCGCGTGCAGGACCTGCTGCGGCGCGAAGCCGACATCGCCGTGCGCATGGTGCGGCCCCGGCAGGCGCAGCTGGTGGCGCGCCGCATCGGGAACATCGAGCTGGGCTTCCATGCGCACACCAGCTACCTCGCGCGCCACGGCACGCCGCGCACGCCCGACGACCTGGCGACGCACGCGCTCATCGGCTACGACCAGCCTTCGGCCTTCGTGCGCGAGGCGATCAAGTCGTTCAAGTCGGTCACGGGCTTCACGCGCGATGCCTTTGCGCTGCGCACCGACAGCGACCTCGCGCAGCTGGCCCTCATCCGCGCGGGCGCGGGCATCGGCGTGTGCCAGGTGGGCCTGGCCAAGCGCGACGCCGCGCTGGTGCGCCTGCTGCCGCGCGCGCTCTCGCTGAAGCTCGACACCTGGGTCACGATGCACGAAGACCTGCGCCACAGCCCGCGCTGCCGCGTGGCCTTCGATGCGCTGGTCGAGGGCTTGCAACAGTACGTGGGCGCGGCGGCGGCCCCCGCGCCCCGGGCGACAATGCCCCGCGCAAGACCCAAAGCTTCTCCCTGAATGACGACGACCGATTCCCCCGACCACCTCCCCCTGCAGGAACCCCGCCTCTGGCGCGACGACCTCTGGACCGCCCGCATCATCAAGAACGAGGAAGACGACGGCTGGGCCGTCGAGATGACCCGCCACGGCGACCCCGAGCCCGCGCTCGTCGGCCCCTGGACCATGGGCCGCGACAAGAAGAACCCCAAGCCGCTGGACACCCCCGCCTTCCACACGCTGGTGAAGACCGCCGCCGAGGTGATCCGCCGCCACGAACAGCAGCTGCACGCCACGCTCAACAAGAGCGTGACGGTGACCGCGCGCAACGACCAGCGCGTGCGCGTGGCGCTGTCGATCGTGCCCGACGAAGACAACCCCTCGGCCACGCTCACGGCGTATGACGATGCCGACGACTCGGAACTGGCGAGCGTGAACGTGTCGCCCGCGTTCCGGCTCACGACCTCGAGCGCGACCGCGTGGATCGAGTCGGACTACGCACGCCCGCGCAGCTGATCTGTTCAGGCGCTGCGCGCGAATAGCACACGCGCCGCCCTTTCGCCAATTAGCGAAAGAGCGTATGTTCACGCCGGGGTGAGTTGAGAAGAATCCGCCCCAACGAGCAATCGTTCCCAGTCATACGACGCCCGCTGCCAGTGCTGCCAGCGAGGTGTCGGGCAATTAAGCCCGAATCGGTTTCACCACCGGTTCGGGCTTTTTTGTTTTTTCGGTCGCAACAACGCCTTTTTCAAACGGATGCGCGTCATCCGGTGGCGCAGCTTTGCCCGAAGAAAAAGCACTGGCAGCACAGCGCTCGTTTGCAGGGGCCGCGCGGCGGGAGGAGACACCCAAAACGCGGTTCCGAAGGTCGGATGTTCCTGATGACTCGCACAAAACCAAAGCAAAGGAATTTGACATGACGAACGCTTTCAACCGCCGCCAGATCGTGAAGACCGGCGGCTCGATGATCGTGCTGGGCGCCGCCGGCGGCGTGGCCGGCCTGGCCCGCGCGCAGGACGGCACCACCGTGAAGCTCGGCCTGCTGCACTCGCTCTCGGGCACCATCGCCATCGCCGAGGCCTCGCTGGTCGACGCCGAGAAGCTGGCCATCGAGGAGATCAACGCCGCCGGCGGCGTGATGGGCAAGAAGATCGAGGCCGTGGTCGAGGACGGCGCAAGCGAGAACTCGGTGTTCGCCGAGAAGGCGCGCAAGCTGCTGGAACGCGACAAGGTGGCGGCCATCATCGGCTGCTACACCTCGGCCTCGCGCAAGGCGCTGCTGCCGGTGCTCAACCAGGCCAAGGGCCTGCTGTTCTACCCCACCTACTACGAGGGCCAGGAGCAGGACAAGCGCGTGTTCTACCCCTCGCAGGAAGCCACGCAGTCGGTGATCGCGGCGGTGGAATGGATGGCGCGCGAGAAGGGCAAGAACTTCTTCCTCGTCGGCTCCGACTACATCTACCCGCGCACCTGCAACAAGATCGCCAAGCCCGCCATCGCGAAAGCCGGCGGCAAGGTGCTCGGCGAGGAGTACGCGCCGCTGGGCCACACCGAGTTCTCGTCGATCATCAACAAGATCAAGGCCGCCAAGCCCGACTGCATCTACAGCACGGTGGTGGGCGGCTCCAACGTGGCCTTCTACAAGCAGCTGCGCGCGGCGGGACTCGATGGCGCCAAGCAGGTGCTGCTCTCGACCGTGGTGTCCGAGAACGAGATCGATGGCATCGGCCGCGACAACGCCGCCGGCTACTACGCCTGCATGGGCTACTTCCAGAGCATCAAGTCACCGGCCAACGAGAAGTTCGTGAAGGCCTTCAAAGCCAAGTACGGGCAGGACCGCGTGATCGGCGACCCGATGGAGGTGGCCTACAACAGCGTGTACCTGTGGAAGCTGGCGGTGGAAAAGGCCAAGTCCTTCGACGTCGACAAGGTCACGACCGCCGCCGCGGGCGTGGAGATCGAGGCGCCCGAGGGCACGGTGCGCATCCACGCCACCAACCACCATGTGTGGAAGAAGGTGCGCGTGGGCCGCGCGCGGCCCGACGGGCAGTTCGACATCGTGTGGGAATCGCCGCAGCTGGTCGAGCCCAACCCCTTCCCGAAGGTCTGAACGCGATGAACTTCGACATCGCGGTGATGCAGGTGTTCAACGGCGTGAGCCTGTTCACCATCCTGCTGCTCATGGCCATCGGGCTGGCCATCGTGTTCGGCCTGATGGGCGTCATCAACATGGCGCACGGCGAGCTGATGGCGCTGGGCGCCTACATGACCTACCTGGCGGCGCGCTTCTTCGCGCACTACGCACCGGGCTTCATGGACCTGTACCTGTTCGCCGCGATTCCGTTCGCGTTCGCCGTGACCTTCGCGTTCGGCTATGTGCTGGAGCGGGGCTTCATCCGCTTCTTCTACGACCGGCCGCTGGACACCCTGCTGGCCACCTGGGGCCTGAGCCTCATGCTGCAGCAGGCCTACCGCTCGATCTTCGGCGCGCAGGAAGTGAGCGTGCCGCTGGCCTCGTGGCTGGCGGGGGCGTGGGAGCCGACGGCGGGCATCCAGCTGCCGCTGAACCGCATCTTCATCGTCGGGCTCACGGCCCTGGTCGCGGTCGGCGTGTACCTGCTGCTGTACCGCACGCCGTGGGGGCTGAAGGTGCGCGCGGTGACGCAGAACCGCGCCATCGCCGGCGCGGTGGGCATCGACACGCACCGCGTCGACGCGATGACCTTCGCGCTGGGCTCGGGCCTGGCGGGCATCGCGGGTGCGGTGTTCACGATGATCGGCTCGACCAACCCCGGCACGGGCCAGCTGTACATCGTCGACTCGTTCATCGTGGTGGTGTTCGGCGGCGTGCAGAGCCTCATCGGCACCGCGCTCTCGGGCTTTGCCATCGCGCAGTCGCAGACCTGGCTCGAGTACCTCATGAGCGGCTCGATGGCCAAGGCCACGATCCTGCTGCTGGTGATCGCGGTGCTGTACTTCCGGCCCAACGGCCTGTTCGCCACGCGGTCGAGGAGCTGAGGCATGCACGGTCTTTCTCCTCAACGCAAGCGCGACCTCGGCGCGCTGCTCGCGGTGCTGGTGCTGCTGGCGGTGGTGCTGCCGCTCACGCTCGATGCGTTCCGCCTGAACCTCGTGAGCAAGTACCTGGCCTTCGCGTTCGTCGCGGTGGGCGTGGTGCTCACCTGGGGCTACGGCGGCGTGCTGAGCCTGGGCCAGGGCATGTTCTTCGGGCTGGGCGGCTACATGATGGCGATGTTCCTCAAGCTCGAAGCCTCCGCACCCGAGCTGCCGGACTTCATGGTGTGGAGCAGCGTCGAGCAGCTGCCCGCGTGGTGGCAGCCCTTCCACTCGCTGGGCTGGACGGTAGCGGGCATCCTCGTGATTCCTGCGGTGCTGGCCTACGTGTTCTCGTACGCGATCTTCAAGCGGCGCGTGAGCGGCGTGTACTTCGCGATCGTCACGCTGTCGCTGGCGCTCACGCTCACGGTGGTGGTGGTCGGCCAGCAGGGCGACACCGGCGGCGCCAACGGCATCACCGATTTCCGCACGCTGCTGGGCTGGGACATCGCGGGCGATGAAGCCAAGCGCACGATGTACTTCGTCGAGGTGGCGGCCATCGCGCTCGTGATGATGGTGTCGCTCGCCATCGTGCGCAGCCGCTTCGGCAAGCTGCTGATCGCCATCCGCGACAAGGAAGACCGCGTACGCTTCAGCGGCTACAACACGGCACACATGAAGGCCTTCGTGTTCGCGGTGGCCGCCGTGCTGTCGGCCATCGGCGGTGCGTTCTACAGTCTGCAGGTGGGGCTCATCGCACCGGGCGTGATCGGCGTCGTGGCCTCGGTCGAGATGGTGATCTACGCAGCGGTCGGCGGGCGGCTGTCGATCCCGGGCGCGGTGATCGGCGCGCTGCTCATCGGCTTTCTCAAGTCGTACCTGTCGGAGACCTTCCCCGAAGGCTGGCTGTACGTGCTGGGCGCGGTGTTCATCCTCGTGGTGTGGGCGATGCCGAACGGGCTTGCGGGGCTGGGCGAAAAGCTCGTGCGCCGCCGTACCTCGGAGGTGGCGCCATGAACGCCACGATGACGATGCCCAACGGCGGACTGCCGCAGGCCGCCTCGGCGGTGCCGCCGTCGAGCGAGCAGATCCTGCGCATCGAGGACCTCACCGTGTCCTTCGACGGCTTCAAGGCCGTGGACGGGCTGAGCCTGTCGGTCGAGCGCAACGAGCTGCGCGTGATCATCGGCCCCAACGGCGCCGGCAAGACCACGCTGCTCGACATGGTCTGCGGCAAGACCAAGCCCAGCGCGGGCCGCGTGCTGTTCAACGGCCAGGACCTCGGTCGCCTGAACGAGTACGAGATCGTGCGCGCCGGCGTGGGCCGCAAGTTCCAGACGCCCTCGGTCTACGAAGACCTCACGGTGCTGGAGAACTTCGAGATCTCGCTGCCGCGCATGCACGGCCTGCTGCAGTCGCTGACCTTTCGCCGCACGCCCGCCGTGCGCACGCGCATCGACGCGATGGCCGAGCAGGTCTTCCTGGCCGATCGCCTGGGCCACCGCGCCGGGCAGCTCAGCCACGGGCAGAAGCAGTGGCTCGAGATCGGGATGCTGCTCATGCAGGAGCCCGAGCTGCTGCTGCTCGACGAGCCCGTGGCCGGCATGAGCCCGCGCGAGCGCGAACAGACCGGCGACCTGCTGCGGCGCATCTCGGCCGGCAAGTCGGTGGTCGTGATCGAGCACGACATGGACTTCGTCAAGCGCATCGCGCACCGCGTCACGGTGCTGCACCAGGGCAAGTTGCTGAGCGAAGGCACGGCGGCCGAGGTGCAGGCCGACCCGCGCGTGATCGACGTGTACCTCGGCCATTGAGCGAAGGAGAAATTCACATGCTCGAAGTCTCCGATCTCAACGTGGCGTATGGCGAATCGCACGTCATCCGCGATGTGTCGCTGCGCGTCGCGCCCGACGAAGCGGTCGCCATCATGGGCCGCAACGGCATGGGCAAGACCACCTTGCTGAAGTCGCTCATCGGCCTCTTGCCCGCGCGCGGCGGCCACATCCGCCTGGGCGGTGCCGAGCTCACGACGCTGCCCAGCTACCAGCGCGTGGCGCAGGGCCTGGCCTTCGTGCCGCAGGGGCGCATGGTGTTCCCGTTCCTCACGGTGGAGCAGAACATCCTGTCGGGCGCCGCAAGGTCGGGCCACCGCACGGTGCCCGACTACCTCTACACCTTCTTCCCCGTGCTCAAGGACATGAAGCAGCGCAAGGCCGGCAACCTCTCGGGCGGCCAGCAGCAGATGCTGGCGATTGCGCGCGCGCTCATCTCGGAGCCGAAGGTGCTGATCCTCGACGAACCCACCGAGGGCATCCAGCCTTCGATCATCAAGGAGATCGCGCAGACGCTGAACGTGCTGCGCGCCGAGCGCGGCTTCGCCGTTGTGGTGTCGGAGCAGGTGCTGAGCTTCGCGCTCGACCTGGCCGACCGCTTTCTCGTCATCGACCGGGGCCGCATCGTGCACGACGAAGCGCGCGCGAGCCTCGACCAGGACAAGGTCCGATCTTTTCTGACCGTGTAGCCCTTCCTCTTTTTCTTCAACCACCCCTTCAGGAGCAGCGTCATGAGACATGGTGATATTTCGAGCAGCAACGATTGCGTCGGCGTCGCGGTCGTCAACTACAAGATGCCCCGCCTGCACACCAAGGCCGAGGTGCTGGACAACGCACGCAAGATCGGCGAGATGCTGGTCGGCATGAAGAAAGGCCTGCCGGGCATGGACCTGGTGATCTTTCCCGAGTACTCCACGCACGGGATCATGTACGACGCCAAGGAGATGTACGACACCGCCTCGGCCATCCCCGGCGAGGAGACCGCGATCTTCGCGGACGCCTGCCGGCGCGCCAACGTGTGGGGCGTGTTCTCGCTCACCGGCGAGCGCCACGAGGAGCATCCGAACAAGGCGCCCTACAACACGCTGATCCTCATGAACAACCAGGGCGAGATCGTCCAGAAGTACCGAAAGATCATGCCGTGGGTGCCCATCGAGGGCTGGTACCCGGGCGACTGCACCTACGTGAGCGAAGGCCCCAAGGGCATGAAGATGAGCCTCATCATCTGCGACGACGGCAACTACCCCGAGATCTGGCGCGACTGCGCGATGCGCGGGGCCGAGCTCATCATCCGCTGCCAGGGCTACATGTACCCGGCCAAGGAGCAGCAGATCATGGTCTCCAAGGCCATGGCCTTCATGAACAACACCTACGTGGCGGTGGCCAACGCGGCCGGCTTCGACGGCGTGTACTCGTACTTCGGCCACTCGGCGCTCATCGGCTTCGACGGCCGCACGCTCGGCGAATGCGGCGAGGAAGAGATGGGCATCAACTACGCCGAGCTGTCGATGGGCCTGATCCGCGACGCGCGCAAGAACGGCCAGTCGCAGAACCACCTGTTCAAGCTGGTGCACCGCGGCTACACCGGCACCATCAACTCGGGCGACGGCGACAAGGGCGTGGCGGCCTGCCCCTACAACTTCTACACGCAGTGGATCAACGACCCCGAGGGCACGCGCGAGAGGGTGGAGTCGTTCACGCGCACCACCGTCGGCACGCCCGAGTGCCCAATCGAGGGCATCCCGAACGAACCGGCCAAGCACCGCTGAAGCGCCGCCCCATGGACCACGACATCTTCGACCTCGGCGATGTCGCGCTGCAGCGGGGGGCCACCCTGCGCGGCGCGAAGCTCGCCTACAAGACCTACGGCACGCTCAACGCACAGAAGAGCAACGCCATCGTCTATCCGACCTGGTACTCGGGCCAGCACTATGACAACGAGTGGCTCATCGGCCCCGGCATGGCGCTGGACCCGGCGAAGTACTTCATCATCGTGCCCAACATGCTGGGCAACGGCCTCTCGTCCTCGCCGAGCAACACGCCCGAGCCGTACAACCTGGCGCGCTTTCCGAACGTCACGCTCTACGACAACGTGACGCTGCAGCACCGGCTGGTGACCGAGCAGTTCGGCATCGAACAGCTCGCGCTGGTGGTGGGCTGGTCGATGGGCGCGCAGCAGACCAACCAGTGGGGGTGCCTGTACCCCGAGATGGTGAAGCGCATCGCGCCCTTCTGCGGTTCGGCGAAGACGGCGCCGCACAACATCGTGTTCCTCGAAGGCGTGAAGGCCGCGCTCACGGCCGACGCGGCCTGGAACGGCGGCTGGTACACCACGCCGCCGACGCGCGGGCTGCGCGCGGTGGGCCGCGTGTACGCGGGCTGGGGGTTGTCGCAGCCCTTCTACATGCAGCAGCTGTGGCGCGAGCTGGGCTTCAGCTCGCTCGAGGACTTCCTGGTCGGCTACTGGGAAGGCTTCTTCCTGAAGAAGGACGCCAACAACCTGCTGGCGATGCTGTGGTCTTGGCAGCACGGCGACATCAGCGACAACCCGGTGTTCAAGGGCGACTTCAAGAAGGCACTGGGCGCCATCCAGGCGCGCGCCATCGTGATGCCGGCCGAGCGCGACCTGTACTTTCCGGTGGCCGACAACGAGTGGGAGGTATCGCACATGCCGAACGCCGAGTGCCGCCCGATCCCGGGCGTGTGGGGCCACTTCGCGGGCGGCGGCAGCAGCCCTGTCGACACCCGCTTCATCGACAACGCCCTGCAGGAACTGCTCGCCACGCCATGAACGCTCCCGTGCACGATCCGCTCGCCGCGTACCGCATCGAGGCCGAGCCCTTCTACCGGCCCGCAAGCAATGAGGTGGCGCTGTACAGGCACGCCTACCGCCACCGCATGCCGCTGATCCTGAAAGGGCCGACGGGCTGCGGCAAGACGCGCTTCGTGGAGCACATGGCGTGGTCGCTCGGGCGGCCGCTGGTCACGCTCGCGTGCAACGAGGACATGACGGCGTCGGACCTCGTGGGCCGCTACCTGCTCGATGCGAACGGCACGGCCTGGCACGACGGGCCGCTGACGCTCGCGGTGCGCCACGGCGGCATCTGCTACCTCGACGAGGTGGTGGAGGCGCGGCAGGACACCACCGTGGTGATCCACCCGCTGACCGACGCGCGCCGCATCCTGCCGCTGGACAAGAAGGGCGAGCTGGTGCACGCGCACCCCGACTTCCAGCTCGTGGTGTCGTACAACCCCGGCTACCAGAGCAGCGCGAAGGACATGAAGCCGTCGACGCGCCAGCGCTTCGCGGCGCTGGAGTTCGACTACCCCGACGGCGCGCTCGAAGCAGAGATCGTCGCGCACGAGGCCGGCGTCGACATCGAGCTCGCCGCGAAGCTGGTGGCCATTGCGCACTGCTCGCGCGAACTCAAGCACCGCGGGCTCGACGAGGGTGTGTCGACGCGCATGCTGATCTACGCGGGCGTGCTGATCCGCGACGGCGTGTCGCCGCGCGACAGCTGCGACATGACGATGACGCGCGCCCTCACCGACGACCCCGACATGGCGAGCGCGCTGCAGGGCTTTGTCGAGGCGCAGTTCGGATGAACGACGGGCACGGCGCCCTCTCGCTGCTGGCGCGCGGGCTGGCCGGCGTCGATGTGGACGTGCAGCCGCGGGCCGGCACGCGCGCGGTGCTCACGGGGCGCCGGCTGCTGCTGCCCGAGGGCGACGAAGCCGTGCCCCTGCACCGCGCGATGGTCGCGCATGCGGTCGCGCACCTGTGCCACTCGACGCCTGCGCGGCCGGCGCGCACGCTCAAGCCGATGGGCATCGCGGTGGTCTCGGCCCTTGAAGACGCGCGTGTCGAGCGGCTGCTGTGCCGCGACTTTCCCGGCCTGCACGGCTGGTTCGTCGCCGCGCTGCCGCCCGCGCCCGATCCGCTCGACCTGCGCTTTGCCGCGCTGGTCGCGCGCATGGACCGCGTGCTGCTGCGCGCCGAGGCGCAGGACGACAACCACTGGGTGAACAAGGCACGCCGCCTGTTCGACGAGACGGTCGCCCGCGCGGGGCTGGAGGACTACGACGCCTTCCGTGCCATCGCCTCGATCCTCGCCAACGACCTCGGCCAGATGCGCGTGCGCTTCGAGCCGCAGGACTACGCCGTGCCCGCGCCCTGGCGCGACGACAACAGCTACCTGTGGGATTTCGGCGAGGCCGAGACACCGCCCGACGAAGCCATCGCGCTGCAGCAGACCGGCGCGCGGCCACCGCCACCTTCCGATGCACCGAACGAAGGCAGCGAAGCGCCACCCGAAGGCATCGCCGACATGGAACTCGGCCGCTACACCTACCCCGAATGGGACCGCACGCAAGAGCGCCTGCGGCCCGACTGGTGCACGGTGATCGAGAAGCTGCCTGCGTGGCAGGGCCTGGGCGCTGCGGGTACTTCGGGAGCAGCGGGCAACGAGCGCATCGTGCCGCTCGCCCTGCCCCGCGCGCGCCACCTCGACCGCACGCACCGCCTGCGCCGCCAGTGGGAAGGCGACGACATCGACCTCAACGCGGCCATCGAGGTGCTGGTCGATCGCCGCCTGCGCCTGCGGCCCGATGCGCGGCTGTTCATGCGCCCCGGCAAGGGGCCGCGCCCGTCGAGCGTGCTGGTGCTGCTCGACCTCTCCGAGTCGGCCAACGACGCGGGCCACGGCGCCGTCTCGCTGCTCGACCTGGAGAAGCAGGCCGCTCTGCTGCTCGCCGCCTCGAACGCACGCGGCATCGACCGGCTCGCCATCCACGGCTTCTCGTCGAACACGCGCGCCGAGGTGTACTACTACCGCCTGCTCGAGTTCGGCCAGCCGCTGGCCGCGCCCTCGCGCGCGATGATCGGCGCGGTGCGCGGGCGCTACTCGACGCGCATGGGCGCCGCGCTGCGCCATGCGGCCTCGCACCTGCAGGCCGAGCCGGCCGGGCCGCGCGCGATCCTGCTGGTGACCGACGGCGCGCCCTCGGACATCGACGTGCACGACCCGAAGTACCTGATCGAAGACGCCCGCCAGGCCGTGGCCGAGGCGCGCGACGCCGGCGTGCGCAGCGCCTGCATCGCGGTGGACGGCGCGGCCGATGCGTACGTGCGGCGCATCTTCGGCTGGCGCAACTATTGCATCGCCGACGACGCGCGCAGCCTGCCCGCGCGGCTGGCCCGCATGAGCACGCGGCTGGCCGCCGCCCATTGACCGACCGCATGAAGAAAGCCAGGGAGGAGCACACAATGAGGGCCCACACATCCAGGAGACACCCCAGTGGCTGACAGGGACCCTCTACGCGTCGGCATTCTGTATTCCGAGACCGGCGTCACCTCGACCATCGGCCTGTCGCAGCTGCAGGGCGCGCTGCTGGCCATCGAGGAGATCAACGCGGCCGGCGGCGTCGACGGCCGCGAGCTCGTGGCCGTGCGCTACGACCCGCAATCGAACCCCGTGCGCTACGCCCAGCTGGCCGAGCGGCTGATCGTGCAGGACCGCGTGAACGTGCTCTTCGGCTGCTACATGTCGAGCAGCCGCAAGGCCGTGATCCCGGTGATCGAGAAGTGGAACAAGCTGCTGTTCTACCCCACGCTGTACGAAGGCTTCGAGTACTCGGGCAACGTGATCTACACCGGCGCGGCGCCCAACCAGAACAGCGTGCAGCTGGCCGAGTTCATGACCACGAACTTCGGCGCGCGCGTGTACCTGATCGGCTCCGACTACATCTACCCCTACGAGTCGAACCGCATCATGGGCGAGCTGGTGATGCAGCGCCCCGGCAGCGAAAAGCTCGGCGAGCGCTATGTGGCGCTGGACGCCACCGAGAAGGACTACCGCGCGATCATGGACGACATCCGCGACAAGCGGCCCGACTTCATCTTCTCGACGGTGGTGGGCGATTCCACCGCGAGCCTGTACCGCGCCTATGCCGAGGCCGGCTTCGACCCGAAGACGATGCCCATCTCGAGCCTCACGACCTCGGAGGCCGAGATTTCGCAGATGGGCCCCGGCGTGGCCACGGGCCATTTCACGGCGGCGCCGTATTTCCAATCGATCGATTCGCCCGCCAACCAGCGCTGCCTGGCGCGGCTGCGCGCGCGCTTCGGCGACGGCTGCGTGCCCAACCTGTGCTGGGAGGCCTCGTACTTCCAGATGCACATCTTCGCCAACGCCTTCCGGCAGGCGGGCACCGACGGCATCGCGGAGATCCTGCCGCACATCCTGGGCAGCGAGTTCGATGCGCCGCAGGGCCGCGTGAAGATCGACCCGACCAACCACCACACCTGCCTGTACCCGCGCATCGGCCGCGTCGACGCACACGGGCAGTTCACCATCGTGCGCCAGGCGACGCGCCCGGTGTACCCGGACCCGTACCTCGTCACCCACTCGCTGGGCGACTGGACGGCGCGGCTCGATGCGCTGGAGCTCTAGGATGAACCGGCAGCGGTCGTTCATCGGCGAGCCCCGGCAGCGTGTCCCCGTGCGCAGGACACCGGGTGCTTCCCGCAGCGAAATCAAGGAGGAGGCGAAGCCGGGGGACATTCGCGGAGGGAAGCACCCGGTGGCCTGCGCACACGCCCCGGACAACAGCAGCCCCCAACGAAAGCGCTGACCGTGGACAGCACAGCCCCCAAGCGACACACCCTGCGGGTGACGCCACCGCAGCTCAAGGAGCTGCGGCTGCTGAAGATCGCGGTGATCCACCCCGACGACGCAGACGGCCGGCAGCTCACCCAGCAACTGCAGCGCATCGGCTGCCAGGTGCAGGCCTTCTGGCCGCCCGTGCAGCACCTGCCCGAGGGCATCGACGTGGCCTTCATGGCCGTGCAGCCCGACTTCATCAACCTGCGCTTCGAATGGACCCAGAGCGAGGACGCCCCCGCCGTCATCGCCGTCGTGACCTACGAGAACCCGACCATCGTCGAGGCCGTGCTCGAGATTCGCGCCAAGGCCGTGCTGCCGTCGCCGGTGCGCTCGTTCGGCCTGCTGTCGGCGCTGGTGGTCGCGCGCGAAGCCCACAAGGAAAGCCGCTCGCTCGCGCGGCGCCTGCGCAAGACCGAGGCCAAGCTGCTCGGCGTGCGCCAGCTGGCCGAGGCCAAGAGCATCCTCATGAAGACGCACGACGTGTCCGAAGGCCAGGCCCACGACCTGATCCGCGAACAGGCCATGAGCAAGCGCACCACCATGGAAGACATCGCCGCGGCCATCGTCAACGCCAACGAGATCCTCTCGCTGGGCACGCGCGGCCCCAAGCCCGGGCCGGGCTGACGGCCCTCAGAGCTGGCGGAACGCCGTCAGCACCTTCAGCACGCTCTGCGTGGCGCCGTCGAGCGTGGCGTGCGGGCGGTGCGCGATGCCCAGGCGGCGCGTGAGCTTCGGCGTGACCGGCACGATCTGCATGCGCTCGTTGAGCGCCGCATCGGTGGTCTGCTGCAGCGGCAGCAGCGCCGCGCCATAGCCCGCCGCCACCAGGCTGCGGATCGCCGCGTCGTAGTTGAGCTCGATGCGCGCGCGCGGCGCAAAACCGGCCGCGGCAAACCACTCCATCGACAGCCGGTACATGTGCGTGGTCGCGTCGTTGAAGATCAGCGGCTGCGTCGCCAGCCAGGCCGGCGTGGCGCGCTTGGGCGCCTTCCAGCGCGGCGGCACGAAGGCCATCATGGGCTGCGTGCGCCATGGCGTGACCACCAGCTCGCGCTGCGGCGGCTGCGGCATCGCGACCAGGCCGATGTCGAGCGTGCCCGCCGCCAGCCGCGCCATCGCCTCGGCCGAGCCGAGGATGCTCACCTCGACGTCGATGCCCGCATGGCCCACGCCCAGCGCCTCGAGCACCTGCGGCAGCAGGTCGACCACCACGCCGGTGGAGGTGCCCAGCCGCACGCGGCCCGTGCGGCCCTCGGCCTGGCGCTTCACGGCCTCCACCGCCTCATCGGTGTCGCGCAGCAGCTTGCGCCCGCGCTCGACCAGCGCCGCGCCGGCCGCGGTGGGCGTGACGCGGCGGTTGCCACGCACCACCAGCTGCGCGCCCAAGCGCGATTCGAGCTCGCTGATGTGCAGGCTCACGGTGGGCTGCGCCAGGTGCAGCGCCTGCGCCGCCGCCGAGAAGGTGCCCAGGTCGGCGATGGCGATGAGGGTGCGCAGTTGGTCGAGGTTGAGCTGTCGCATCAGGAATGCTGATTGAAGATGTCAGAAATCTCAACTTCCACAATAGCACGCGCCGCCGGAAGATGAGCGCTCCCCTACCAGGAGCCCACCGTGACCGCGCCGAAGCCACCGTCTTTTCATCAACGCCTGCTGCACGCCCTGCACAACTGGCGCCGCCGCGCCGTGACACGCCGCCGCGCCCGCGACGACGTGCTGCTGCTGGCCGGCATGAGCGACCACGACCTGCGCGACCTGGGCATCGGCCGCAGCGAAGTGCCCGAGCTGGTCGACCGCAGCCGCTACTGACCCGCTGGACCTCGCCTGCGGTTTCTTCAGGAAGCCGCAGGCAATTTGAGGTTCAATCCGGGGCGTGCCCTCCACCGCCTCCCCTGCCCTTCTTTCCATCGAACTCACCTCGCCGCAGTCCGTCGACGGACGGCGCGCGGCCTTCCAGTCGCTGTGGCTGCTGGTACGCATGCAGCACGCCCATGCCCATGGCGGCGGCAGCGGTGTCGTGCGGCTGGCCGACCTGCGCGGCGAGGTGTCCGACGCCAGCACGCTGCGCATGGTCGTGAGCCGTGCGTTCCGCGACTTCAAGGCCTGGGGCCTGGAGGTCGGCTGGGGCGAAGACCTGCAGCGCGAGCCGCGCTTTCTCAACGCCGAGCGGCGCAGCCAAGGGCCGTTCTGGTTGCCGGCTTCTGAAGCGAAGCGCCTCCGCCTGCTCGTGGACAACCGACCGGCCACCGCCGCCGAGGTGGCGTCGTTCCTCGGCCTGCGCGCCCGCAAGGCGCAGGCCGTCGGCACGATCACGCCGCCCGACGCCGTGCACCTGCAGGACGCCGCCTTCTGGAAGCAGCTGGTCGCCTCGCAGCAGGCCGCGCGGCAGGGCCGGCTGATGTCGCCGGTGGCAGGCGGAAATGGCAACGGCAGCGCGCTCGAGTCCATCCGCCTGGCCGGCACGCTGGCCGCGAGCGACTTCCAGCGCGCGCTGGTCACGCTCAACGAGGCGATGCTGTGGCGCCGGCTCGGCGACAACGAACAGGCGCGCCGGCGGCTGCAGGCGCTCAAGAAACAGCGGCTCGCGCACCACGTGGCGGGCAACGACTACCTGGGCGCGATGGAGTGCATCGTCTCGGCCTGGTGCGCCTACACCGCGCGCGACCTGCCGCTGGCGCAGTCGCTGCTGGGCGGCATGGCGCAAGACCCGGCGCGCGCGCTGGTGCTGCGCCACCATCCCGACGTGCGCTTCGAGTGGTGCAACCTGTGGGCGCTGGCCTGCCGCTCGCGCGCCCTCGCGCTGGCCGCCGACGACCGCCCGGCCGCGGCGGCGCTGGCCGAAGAGTCGCTGCAGCGCTTCGGCGAAGCGCTGGCCGCGGCCTTCGAGTCGCACTCCTTCGATGCCGCGCAGCACGTGGCGGCCAACATGGGCATGGCCGCATGGCTGTTCGACCGCGTGGGCCTGGGCGACCTGCCGGCGCTCGCACACGACGGTCACCGGGCCGACACCACGCGCCGCGCAGTGCAATGGATCGCCTTCAGCGAATGGCTGTGCGGCCACACCGACGGCCAGGGCCGCTCGGCATGGAACGCCATCTACCTGATGCGCATCGCGCGCGGCCACTGCCGGCCCGACGCGCAACCCACGCTCGCGCAGTTCCGCGCACAGAAGCCGCTCGACCCGGCCGCCATGTCGAAGCTCGCGGGCCCGCTCGCCGACGCCTTCGACACCGCGAACTGGCCCGCACGCTGGGTCGACGTGGCGCAGGCGCGGCTGGCCGACCACCAGGCCGGGCGACGCCGCTACCCCGGCCTGCAGCAGGGCAGCCTGCTGTTCGAGCACGCGTGGTACGCGGCGCATGCGGGCGACCTGAAGGCGGCCGAGCACTCGCTGGGCCTGCTGCGCGAGGTGCTGCCGCAGCTGGTGCCGAGCGACCGCGCCTACTTCACCGAGTCGTGGAACGATGCGCTGCCGGCCGAGCTGGTGCTGGAGGCGAAGCCGCCGAGGAGGCCGTCCGCCCCTAAAAAGAAGGCGCGCTGAGCGCCTGCTGCACGCGCTCGCGCAGCACCGGCAACACGTCGTTCTCGAACCACGGGTGGTGCTGGAACCACGCGGTGTTGCGCGGCGACGGATGTGGCAGCGGAATGAAGCGCGGCGCGTAGTCGGCGAAGGCCTCGACGGTTTCCGTCACGCCGCCGCGCGCGGTCTTGCCGAGGAAGTGGCGCTGCGCGTACTGGCCGATGAGCAAGGTCAGCGCGACGTGCGGCATCTGCGCCAGCAGGCGGTCGTGCCACAGCGGCGCGCACTCCTTGCGCGGCGGCAGGTCGCCGCTCTTGCCACGGCCCGGGTAGCAATAGCCCATGGGCACGATCGCGATGCGCGTCGCGTCGTAGAACACGTCGCGGTCGATGCCGAGCCAGCGGCGCAGCTGGTCGCCGCTCTTGTCGTTCCACGGCACGCCAGTCTGGTGCACCGTGAGGCTGGGCGCCTGGCCGACGATCAGCAGCCGCGCGCTCGCACTGGCCTGCACGATCGGGCGCGGCCCAAGCGGCAGATGCGCCTCGCATGCGCGGCAGGCGCGGATTTCGGCGAGCAGCGCATCCACGACGTTGGAGCTAGTCGGCGAACGGACGGAAGAAGGCGTTCAGCTCGGTGCCCGGCGTGGCATCGGCAAAGCCGTCGAAGCGGCCCTGCTCGGCCAGCGTGCGCGCGGCGCGGATGAAACCGCCCCAGGCCGCGCGCGCCATGCCGCCGCCCACGCTCACGCGGCGCACGCCGAGCGCGGCGATGTCCGCCATCGTGAGCTCGCTGGTCGCGCCGACCAGCAGGTTGACCGGCTTGGGCGCGACGGCGGCCACCACGGCGGCGATCTGCTCGCGCGTCTTGATGCCGGGCGCGTAGAGGCAGTCGGCGCCGGCCTCGGCGTACGCGCGCAGGCGCGCGATGGCGTCGTCGAGGTCGGGGCGGTTGGCAAAGAAGTTCTCGGCGCGGCCCACGAGCAGCGTGTCGCCGCCTGCCGCGTCGATGGCCCGGCGCGCGGCGCGCAGGCGCTCGACCGCGACGTCGATGGGGAACAGCGGATCGTCGGGGTTGCCCGTCGAGTCCTCGATCGACAGGCCCGCCACGCCGGTCTCGACCGCGAGGCGCACGCTCTCGGCCACACCCTGCGCGTCGGTGGCGAAGCCGTTCTCGAAGTCGGCGTTCACCGGCAGGTCGGTGGCGGCCACGAGTTCACGCAGGTGCGCCAGGATCTGGTCGCGCGACAGGGCGCCGTCGGCATGGCCCTGCGACCACGCGAAGCCCGAGCTGGTGGTGGCCAGCGCCTGGTAGCCCAGGCCTTCGAGGTAGCGCGCGCTGCCGGTGTCCCAGGGGTTGGGAATGACGAAGCAGCCTTGGGTATGAAGCGCGCGAAAGTCGGCGCGCTTCTGCGCGATGGAGCGGGTCATGAGAGCCTCATCTTTCCTTCGGGGTTCAGGGAGGGGTTGCGGCCACCGGTGCAGCCGCGAGGATGTGTGCCGCGAGCACGGCGAACTGGTCGGTGCGGACCTCGCTGCGTTGGAACCAGCCCTTGCTGTTGTCGACACGGTGCACCACGACGAGGTCGCGCTTGCGATCGACCATCATGAACTGGCCGCCGGCGCCCACGGCCAGGAGCAACTGATTGGGCCCGCGCTGCCAGAACGGAAAGCCCTTGAGCGGCACCCACCACAGATAGCCATAGCCGCTCCAGCCGGGTCCGACGGTCGTGTACGAGGTGGTGCTTTCGGTCACCCAGCCGGCCGGGACGATGCGCTTGTCGTGCCACATGCCGTCGCGCGCCATCAGCAGGCCGATGCGGGCCAGGTCGCGCGCCGACAGATGCATCACTTGGGCCGGGTGCTCGGAGCTGCGTTCGAGCCGGGACTCGGTGTCCTGCGGGTAGCGGAAGTCCTGGAACTGCAGCGGTTCGGCCAGGTCGGTCTTCAGCGCCTCGAAGACGCTGCGTCCGGTGCGGCGTTCGAAGACGGTGCCCAGCACGTTGGCGTCCCAGTTGTTGTAGTACCAGAACTCGCCCGGCGCATGGCTGCCCCGGGCCGGTCGCTCGGCCTTGGCCTGGGCGGTCTCGTAGGCGGCCGGATGGTAGACCCCCGAGCGCAGCTGCAGCAGCTGCCGCACGGTGGCCGTGCGTTCGGTGTCGCTGAGCCCGTCCTTGTCGCCGATGCCGAGCTGGCCCAGCGTCTGGTCCAGGTCGATCTCGCCGCGGCCGACGTGAATGCCGTAGAGCACGCTCTGCACGCTCTTGCGCACCGAGGCCAGGTTCATCGGCTTGTCGATGTCGCCGTAGGCATGCACGAGCACGCCCTTGTCGATCACGAGGTAGGCGTCGGACTTGATCGATGCGGCAAACGCATCGGCCACCTTGAGCTTCGCTTCGGACCAGTGGCTCGGTTCAGCCGCGCTCGGGGTGGCCCACTGCGCGGCGGGGAACACGCCGGCCGCGGGCACGGCGTGCGCGGCGCACAGCAGCAGCACGGCAGACAGCGCGGTGCGCAACACGCCGGGCAAGAGACTGCGCGGAAGACCGGCCATGGGCATCTCGACTCCTGAAAGTCGTGCGCCTTGGAAACGACGTGGGAACCTGGGGGCTGCGGGGCCCGGCGCGACGAGCCTCGCATTCTGACGCAGCGACGCCGGCCTTGCTGCCTCAGCACTCCACCACGTTGACCGCAAGCCCCCCCAGCGAGGTCTCCTTGTACGTGGACTTCATGTCCTCGCCGGTCTGCTTCATGGTGCGGATCACGGCGTCGAGCGACACGTAGTGGCTGCCGTCGCCGCGCAGCGCCATGCGCGAGGCGTTGATGGCCTTCACGGCGCCCATCGCGTTGCGCTCCACGCAGGGAATCTGCACCATGCCGCCGACCGGGTCGCAGGTCAGGCCCAGGTTGTGTTCCATGCCGATCTCGGCGGCGTTCTCGACCTGCGCGGGCGTGGCGCCGAGCACGGCGGCGAGCGCGCCGGCCGCCATCGAGCAGGCCACGCCGACTTCGCCCTGGCAGCCGACCTCGGCGCCCGAAATCGAGGCGTTGGTCTTGTAGAGCATGCCGATGGCCGCAGCGGTGAGCAGGAAGTCGACGATGCCCTCGTCGCTGGCCTGCGGCACGAAGCGCTGGTAGTAGTGCATCACGGCGGGCACCACGCCGGCCGCGCCGTTGGTGGGCGCGGTGACGACACGGCCGCCGGCCGCGTTCTCCTCGTTCACCGCCATCGCGAAGGCGTTGACCCAGTCCATGGCCGCGAGCGGATCGGCGGCGCCGGCCTGCGCCAGCAGCTCGCGGTGCAGCTCGGGCGCGCGGCGGCGCATGCGCAGCGGGCCAGGCAGCGCGTGCGCGGCGAGCGGGTTGTCGATGCCGAAGCCGCGCTGCACGCACTGCTGCATCACGCCCCAGATGCGCAGCAGGCCCGCGCGCACCTCGGCCTCGGGCCGCCACACGCATTCGTTACGCAGCACCAGCGTGGCCACGGAGATGCCGTGCGCGCGGCACTGCGCCATGAGTTCGTCGCCGGTCGTGAAGGGATGCGGCACGGCCGCCGCCGCCGCTGCCGTTTGCGCCACCGCCTGCCCGCCCTCGACGACGAAGCCGCCGCCGACCGAGAAGTAGGTGCCTTCGGCGAGCACCGCGCCGTCGGCCGCGAAGGCCGTGAAGCGCATCGCGTTCGGATGCTCGGGCAGCGACTCTTCGCCGCGAAAGGCGATGTCGCGCACGCGATCGAAGGCGATGGGCGTGGTGCCCAGCAGCGCGAGCTGGCCGGTGCGGCGCAGCGCGTCGAGGCGCGGCTGCACGGTCTCGGGCCGCACGGTGTCGGGGGCGTCGCCGAAGAGGCCGAGGATCACGCCCTGGTCGGTCGCGTGGCCGTGGCCGGTGGCGCCGAGCGAGCCGAACAGGTCGACGTGCAGCCGCGCCACCTGCGCGAGCAGGGCGCGCCGTTCGAGCGATTGCGCGAACAGCAGCGCGGCGCGCATCGGCCCGACGGTGTGCGAACTGGACGGGCCGATGCCGATCTTGAAGATGTCGAAGGCGGAGAGCATCAGCGCATCATGCGACCGGAAGCTGCTGTTTGACCAGCGCCACCCAGTAGGCCGCACCGAGCGGCAGGATGTTGTCGTTGAAGTCGTAGTACGGGTTGTGCACGTTCGGGTCGTTCGGGCCCTCGCCCGCGCCGATGCCGATGTAGGCGCCGGGGCGCTTTTGCAGCATGAAGGCGAAGTCTTCCGAGCCCATGGCGGGCGGGATGTCGGTGTGCACCTGCTCGAGGTCGACCAGGCTGGCCGCCGCCGCGATGGCCGCGTCGGTCTCGGCCGGCGTATTCACCACGCCGGGGTAGCCGCGGCGGTACTCCAGCGCCACCTTGGCGCCGTGCGTGGCGGCCACGCCGTCGCAGATCTGCTGCATCGCCGCCTGGGTCTTGTCCTGGATGGCGGCGTCGAGGGTGCGCACGGTGCCGCGCAGCACCACGGTTTCGGGAATGACGTTCCAGGTGTCGCCGCCGTGGATCTGCGTGACGCTGACCACGGCCGCGTCGGTGGCGCCGGTGCGCCGGCTCACGATGGTCTGCAGCGCGTTGATGAGCTGGGCCGAGATCACCACCGAGTCGATGCCGGTCTCGGGCATGGCGCCGTGGGCGCCCTTGCCGGTGATGACGATCTCGAAGGTGTCGAGAAAGGCCGTCATGGTGCCCTTGCGGATCGCGAAGCGCCCGCGCGGCAGGCTCGGAAAGTTGTGCATGCCGTAGACGGCGTCGGCCGGGAACTGCTCGAACAGGCCCTCTTCCACCATCACGCGGCCGCCGCCTTCGTTTTCCTCGGCAGGCTGGAACACGAAGTGCACCGTGCCCTGGAAGGGCTTGTGGCGCGACAGGTGCTCGGCCGCGCCCAGCAGCATGGCCGTGTGGCCGTCATGGCCGCAGGCGTGCATCTTGCCGACGCACTTCGAGGCGTGCGGCTGCGTGCCCAGCTCCTGCATGTTGAGCGCGTCGAGGTCGGCGCGCAGCGCGATGCTGGGGCCCTCGCCGTTCTTCAGCGTGCCGACCACGCCGGTGCCGGCCAGGCCGCGGTGCACGGGCAGGCCCATGAGCATCAGCGCGTTGGCCACCACGTTGGCGGTGCGGTGCTCTTCGAAGGCGGTCTCGGGGTTGGCGTGGATGTCGCGGCGCCAGCTGAGCATGCGGGCACGGGTGTCTTCGGCAATCTCGGGGTCGCGGTACATGGCGTGAATCTCTCGTGGGATGAAATCAGTGGAAGAACTCGGCGATGAACGTGGCGCCGAGGAAGGTGCCGGCGGTGGCGGTGAGCGACACCACCACGATGCGCCAGCCGAGGCGGCGGAACACCGGCAGGTCCTTGGCGACCGAGAAGCCGGCCAGCGCCAGCACCGGCGTGGTGAAGGCCAGGAAGTTGAGCTTGGCGGTGATCGCGATCAGCGCGTCGGAGAAGGGGAACAGGCCCGGGATGCCGACCACGGTGGCCACCACCGAGAGCACCAGCACCATCGGCAGGCGCGGCACGAAGCGCTTGATGGCTTCGACGGCGCCGGCAATCGCCACCACGGCGAGCACGCCTTCGAGCGACACCAGCACCGGCACCTTGTAGGTCACGGCATTGCCGATGAGCACGCCGCCGCCCACCACCAGCCAGGCCAGCAGCGTGTCGCGCAGCGAGGTCGGCGCGGCGTGGGCCACGTCGGCGCTCGAGACGTTCGCGCCCGCGTCGACGGCGGCGCCCTGTTGTGCGCCATGCTTCGAGAAGCGGCCCAGCACCGGCTCCAGCTTGCCATAGAGCCACGAGCACAGCGGCAGCGACAGGAACAGCGTGAAGTAGAAGCCGGCCACGGTGGTCAGCAGGTTCGATGCGGCGGCAATCGCCGTGAGTTGCGGCAGCATCTCGGCCGGGCTCTGCGCGGCGATGGCGCCCAGCGCCGCCGCCATCAGGCTGCCCGAGCCCACGCCGGCGCCCATGGCCAGCGAGCGCGGATCGAAGATGTGCAGGCTGGCGATGAAGCCCGCCAGCACCGCGATGAAGAGCGCGCCCAGCACGGTGCCGGTGATGTACTCGGCCAGCACGCCGCGGCCTTCGGGCGAGGCCATGCCGTACTTCTCGCCGATGATCACGAGGTTGCCCTCGCGGCCCACCGAGAAGGTGGCGCCCACGGCCTCGCGCTTGATGCCCAGCAGCAGCGCCAGCGGCAGGCCCAGCGCCAGGGTGCCCAGCGCATGGCCGAACTCCTGGAACAGCAGCGCCCAGCCGGCCTGCTTGACCTGCGGCAGCGCGGCGCCGACCGTGAGGCCCAGCTTCACCACGAACAGCAGCAGGCCCGCGTTGAGCAGGCCGCCGGCCAGCGACTGCTGCGCCGTGGCCACGCGCACCACGCCCGGCACGCGCCGGTGCGCGATGCCCCAGGCGGCGGCCATGAGCAGTGCCCACAGCATCGGCAGCAGCACCACCTTGCCGGGGCCGACGCTGAACTGCGTCGGGCCGATGAGTTCGGCCACGGCCACGAGGACCAGGGTGACGACGAGGAGCTTGAGTTTGCCGGCGGCGGTGGACGGCGCGACGGCTGCAATCGTGGAGGCGGCGGAGGTCATGGGTGGAGGGTGTTCGAGGGGTGCCGGCGAGTTTCAGGCGGCGAGCCTCTTGCATCAATGACCGCAAATAAGGATATTCGTTGCATTGAATGCAACACTCGGAGACGACCGCCATGGACGACAAGCTCGACACCCGCCGGGTGCGCTACTTCATGCAGGTGCTCGACAGCGGCTCGGTGCGCGGCGCGGCCGACGTGCTCGACATGGACCCGTCGGCCGTGAGCCGCGCCATCGGCATCCTGGAGACCGAGTGCGGCCTGCCGCTGCTGGAACGCCACGGACGCGGCGTGGTGCCCACCGACGCGGGCCAGCTGCTGGCCGGCTACGTGCGAAGGCAGCAGGGGCAGAAGCAGCACCTGCTGGCGCAGATGGACAGCATCCGCAAGATCGAGAGCGGCCACATCGACATCGTGGCCGGCGAAGGCTATGTCGACTGGCTCATGCGGCACAGCCTGCGCATCTTCATGGCCAGCCACCCGAAGATCACGGTGAACCTCGATGTGGCCAGCACCGACGAGATCGTGCGCCGCGTGATCGAGGAACGTGCCCACATCGGCATGCTGTTCCAGCCGCCGAAGGACGAGCGGCTCACCTCGCACCAGTCGCACGCGCAGCCGATCCAGGCCATGGTGCTGGGCTCGCACCCGCTCGCGCAGCTCGATCGCCCGCTGAAGCTGGCCGACCTGCTGCCCTACCCCGGCGCCACGCTGCACCGCAATTTCGGCGTGCGCCAGCACATCGAGGCGGCCGAGATCAGCGAGGGCGTGCGACTGCCCGCGCTGCTGACCACCACCTCGTTCAGCGCGCTGGGCCACTTCGTGTCGGCGGGCCTGGGCTACACGCTGGGCACGCGCATCTCGCTCACACCCAATGCCGACCACCCCTCGCTGGTCGAGCTGCCGATGAAGAACCCGCTGCTGTCGCAGGGCCGTTCGCACATCGTGTCGCGCCACGGCCGCCTGCTGCCGCCGGCCGCGGCGACGCTGCTGCGCCAGGTGGTGGCGGACATGAAGCGCTATGCCGATTCGATCGCGGGCACGGGCATCGGCAAGCCCCGCGCGAGCATGCGCGGACGCGGCGCGACAGGTTGAAGGGCATGGGGGCTTGCGTTGCGTGCGCGCACGGTTCGGTGTTCTGATCGGACCCCATGTCCTACCTCGCTCCCCTCTTCATTCACCTGCTGTGCGCCGCCTTCTGGGTCGGCGGCATGGCCGTCATGCACTTCGCCGTGCGCCCCGCCGCCGTCGCCACGCTGGAGCCGCCGCTGCGCCTGCGCATGATGGCCGCGACGCTGCGGCGCTTCTTCATCGGCGTGGACGCGTCCGTCACGCTGCTGTTCGTGACCGGCATCGGTTTGGTCCACGCGACCGGCGGCTTTCGCGCCGTGCACTGGCGCGTCGAGGCCATGATGGGCATCGCGCTCGTGATGGCGGCGATTTACGTCTACATCCGCGCTTCGGTGTTCCGCGCGCTGCGCCGCGCGGTGGACGACAACGCCTGGCCCGTGGCGGCCGCGCGGCTCAACACCGTGCGCCAGCTGGTGACGCTGAACCTCGCGCTGGGCGTGGTGGTGTTCGGGGTCGCGGTGATGGGGCGCGGCGCTTAGGCCGCAGGGCCCTTCAGTTCCACGCCATTGCCATCGGGATCTTCGAGGTAGATCGAAGGCCCGTTGCCCTCGGCCCCGAAGTTGTTCTGCACCTCGCCCTGCACCGACACGCCGTGCCGCGCCATGCGCGCGCGGATCGCGGCTTCGTCGAAGGGCTCGATGCGCAGGCACAGGTGATCGACGTTGCGCCCCTCGCGCCCGGCCAGCGCGCCGCCCTGGCGGCCCAGCTTGCCGTCGTGCGTGACGAGGTCGATGAGGCTGCTGCCGGCGCGCAGGTGCACGAGGCCGAGGTCGTCGCGGCGTTTCTCGAGCGTGCAGCCGAGCACGTCGCAGTAGAAGGCCATGGACCGCGCGGCGTCGCGCACGCGCAGCACGACGTGGTCGATGCGCAGCACCGCGAACGGGGCTGCATCGGCAGCGGCTGCTTCAGGAGAAGACGGGGCGGGCGGGCGCGTCATGCCCGCCAGTGTGTCAGACCACCCCGGCCGCGCGCAATGCCTCGAAGCGCGAGGCGTCGACGCCCATCTCGGCCAGCACCTCCTGCGTGTGCTGCCCGAGCGCGGGCGGTGCGCGGCGCAGCACCGGCGGCGTGGCCGTGAGGCGCAACGGGCTCGCCACGCCGGTGATGCTGGCGATGCCGTCGCCGGCATCGCGCGGCAGCGTGACGGCCAGGCCGCGCGCCTGGACCTGCGCGTCGTCGAAGGCCTGCGCGATGTCGTTGATGGGACCGCAGGGCACGGCCTTGTCTTCGAGCAGCGCGACCCAGTCGGCGGTGGTGCGGGTGCGCGTGAGTTCTTCCATCATCGGGATCAGCACGCCCCGGTGTTTCACGCGCAGCGTGTTGGTAGCAAAGCGCTCGTCAGCGGCCCATCCGGCGTGGCCGGCGGCTTCGCAGAAGCGCGCGAACTGGCCGTTGTTGCCGATGGCCAGCAGCATCGAACCGTCTTGCGTCGGAAAGTCTTGATACGGCGCGAGGCTCGGGTGCGTGTTGCCCTGGCGACCCGGCGCCTTGCCCGTGTTGAGAAAAGCGCTCGCCTGGTTGGCGAGGATGGCCATGCCCACGTCGAGCAGCGCCATGTCGATGTGCTGGCCTTCGCCGGTGCGGTCGCGCACCTGCAGCGCCGCGAGGATGGCGGTGCTGGCGTACACGCCGGTGAAGAGATCGGTGAGCGCCACGCCCACGCGCAGCGGGCCACCGCCGGGCTCGCCGTCGGGGCGGCCGGTGATGCTCATCATGCCGGTCATGGCCTGGATCATCAGGTCGTAGCCGGCGCGCTCGGCGTAGGGGCCGTCGTGGCCGAAGCCGGTCACGCTGCAATAGATGAGGCGCGGGTTGGCCGCGCGCAGGCTTTCCTGGTCGAGGCCGTACTGCTTCAGGCCGCCGGTCTTGAAGTTCTCGACCACGATGTCGGCCTGCGCCGCCATCTGCTGCAGCAGCGCCTGCCCCTCGGGCGTGGCCATGTCGATGGTGACCGAGCGCTTGTTGCGGTTGCAGGACGTGAAGTAGCTGGCCTGGTCAGTGTCGTGGCCGCTCGCGTCCTTCACGAACGGCGGGCCCCAGGTGCGCGTGTCGTCGCCGACGCCGGGGCGTTCGATCTTGACGACGTCGGCGCCCAGGTCCGCGAGGATCTGCGTGCACCACGGGCCCGCGAGCACGCGGGACAGATCGAGGACCTTGATGCCGTCGAGTGCTGCGGGCTTGGTGCTCATGCGTCTGATCAGTTCGCGAACGCTGCGATGCCGGTGATGGCGCGGCCCAGGATCAGGGCGTGGATGTCGTGCGTGCCTTCGTAGGTGTTGACCACTTCCAGGTTCACCAAGTGGCGTGCCACGCCGAACTCGTCGCTGATGCCGTTGCCGCCCATCATGTCGCGCGCCATGCGGGCGATGTCCAGCGACTTGCCGCAGTTGTTGCGCTTCATGATCGAGGTGATCTCGACCGCGGCGATGCCTTCGTCCTTCATGCGGCCCAGGCGCAGGCTGCCTTGCAGGCCCAGCGTGATCTCGGTCTGCATGTCGGCCAGCTTCTTTTGAATGAGCTGGTTGGCGGCGAGCGGGCGGCCGAACTGCTTGCGGTCCAGCGTGTACTGGCGGGCGCGGTGCCAGCAGTCTTCGGCGGCGCCGATGGCGCCCCACGAGATGCCGTAGCGGGCGCTGTTCAGGCAGGTGAACGGGCCCTTGAGGCCTTGCACTTCGGGGAACGCGTTTTCTTCAGGGCAGAACACGCCGTCCATCACGATTTCGCCGGTGATGCTGGCGCGCAGGCCGACCTTGCCGTGGATGGCGGGGGCGCTCAGGCCCTTCATGCCCTTTTCGAGCACGAAGCCGCGGATCGGGCCGACGGTGCCGCTTTCGCTGACTTCCTTGGCCCACACCACGAACACGTCGGCGATGGGCGAGTTGCTGATCCACATCTTCGAGCCGCTCAGCGAGTAGCCGCCCGGCACCTTCTTGGCGCGCGTGGCCATGCTGCCGGGGTCGGAGCCGTGGTCGGGTTCGGTCAGGCCGAAGCAGCCGATCCATTCGCCGGTGGCGAGCTTGGGCAGGAACTTCTGCTTTTGCGCTTCGGTGCCGAATTCGAAGATCGGCACCATCACCAGCGAGCTCTGCACGCTGGCCATCGAGCGGTAGCCCGAATCGACGCGCTCGACTTCACGGGCGATCAGGCCGTAGGCCACGTAGTTCAGGCCGGGGCCGCCGTACTGCTCGGGGATCGTCGGGCCGAGCAGGCCGAGCGCGCCCATTTCGCGAAAGATGGCGGGGTCGGTTTCGCCGGTGCGGAAGCCCTCGATGACGCGGGGCGCCAGGCGCTCCTGGCAGTAGGCGTTGGCCGCGTCGCGGATCATGCGTTCTTCGTCGGTCAGCTGCTGGTCGAGAAGAAGGGGGTCGTCCCAGTGGAATTGCGCTTTGGCGGCCATGTGGATGTCTCCGGAAAAGGAAGAAGAAACAAAAGAAGGGGAATGCGGTCGATCGTAGCCACGCAGGAGGCCCGGCGCAAACGATGAATCCTCACCCAGATATGCGTTCAACGCACATCTTGAGAGATACATCTTGTTGATTTACTGGTGAAACCAGGACGCCAGTCATACACTCCCGGCATACATGCGCCGCAAGATCCCGCCCCTGCAAACCCTCGTGTGCTTCGACGCCGCCGCGCGCCACGAGAGCTACACGCGCGCCGCGCAGGAACTGGCGCTCACGCAGAGCGCGGTGTCGCGCCAGGTCGGGGCGCTCGAGGCCTTCCTGGGCGTGGCGCTGTTCCGCCGCACGCGGCACGGCGTGGCGCTCACGGCCAGCGGCGCCGCCTACGCGCGCCAGATCGCCCGCCGCCTGGAGGCCATGGAGCGCGACACGCTCGACGCCATGGCACACCAGGGCGAAGGCGGGTCGCTGTCACTGGCGGCGGTGCCCACCTTCGCCACGCGCTGGCTGGTGCCGCGCCTGCGCGGTTTTGCGGCGCTGCAGCCCGACGTGGTGGTGCACATCGAGACGCGCACCCGCCCCTTCCTCTTTGCCGACGCGGAGTTCGACGCCGCGCTGTACGCCGGCACGCCCGCGCAGGTCGAGAACTGGGCCGGCACGCGCGCACTGCTGCTCATGCATGAAGACGTGGTGCCCGTGTGCAGCCCTTCATTGCTGCCTCACGGCAAGGCCGTGTCGCCCGAAGCCATCGCACAGATGCCGCTGCTGCAGCAGAGCACCCGCCCCGACGGCTGGCGCCAGTGGTTCGACGCGCAGCAGGTCGACGCGCCCACCGCCCGCGGCGGCCCGCGCTACGAGCTGTTCTCGATCCTCGCTGCGGCGGCCTCACACGGGCTCGGGGTCGCGTTGATGCCGACGATGCTGGTGGCCGACGAACTGGCGCGCGGCGAGCTGGTGGTGGCCTGCCCGCGGGCGCTGTCGGGGGAGCGCAGCTATTACCTGGTGACGCCGGAGCGGGCGGATCAGCGGCCGTTGCTGAAGTTGTTCAGTGATTGGCTGTTGGGGCAGGCGCGCGAAGGTTGAAGCAGCCAAAAATGTATCTCACACTAGACATTTCATTAGTTTTGCCTAATATGAGATACACATATGCCATCCACCGCCCCGCCAACCTTGGACAGAGCCAACCGACGCCTTGAAGCGTTCGGCCGGCATATCCATGCCCGTCGGAAGTCGCTCAGGATCAGCGCCACCACGGCCGCCGAAGCGGCGGGCATGTCGCGCATGACGCTGCATCGCATCGAACGCGGCGAGCCCTCCGTCACGATGGGGGCCTACATGAACGCCCTGGCGGCATTGGGTCTGGATGTCGAAGTGACGGCACCGGTCGCAGGCACCGCCAAAGAGATGGCGACGCCGGCGCCTTCGCGCACGCCGACGCAGACCGTCCGGGTGGGCGACTTCGCGCAGTTGCGCCGCCTCGCCTGGCAATTGCCCGCGGACGCGGAACTCACCCCCGAAGAGGCCTGGGGCACCTACGAACGCAACTGGCGCCACGCCGATCCGTCCGCGCTCGAGGACAACGAACGCCAGCTGCTGGCCGAACTGGCCCGCCTGCTGGGCCGGAAGCCGCTGGATGTTTGAGCGCGCCCACCATCGCCAGGTGGCCGAGGTGCTCGCGGCGCTGAATGCGCCCCTGCTGGCGGACAACCATTGCCTGTTCGGCGGCGGCACCGCCATCGCGCTGCGCCATGGCGAATACCGCGAGTCGGTGGACATCGACTTCCTCGTGTCCGATGTGGCTGGCTACCGCTGCCTGCGCCAGCTCGCCACCGGCAGCGAGGGACTGCGCGCGTTGGCCCGGGAAGGCGCGACCTTGCAGCAGGTCCGCGAGGTGCGCGCCGATCAATACGGCATCCGAAGCGCCGTTCGCGTGGGCGAGACGGACATCAAGTTCGAGATCGTGCTCGAGGCACGCATCGCACTCGAAGCTCCCGGCGCTGCAGACCGCATCGACGGCATCGCCACCCTCACGCCGCTGGACATGGCGGCGAGCAAGCTGCTCGCCAACTCCGACCGCTGGGCCGACGACAGCGTGTTCAGCCGCGACCTGATCGACCTGGCCATGATGCAGCCCGGCAAGCCCCTGCTGCAGCGCGCGGCAGGCAAAGCGCGGCTCGCCTACGGCGACAGCATCGATGCCGATCTTGCGAAGGCCGCCGATGCGCTGCTGGAGCGGACCGGACGCATGGAGCGATGCATGCACATGCTGCAGATGACCGCGATTGCGCCGGCCTTGCTGCGCAAGCACATCAAGGCCCTGCTGCCGCGAGCGCCACGCGCGCCGCGCGCGAAGCGCAACCCCGGCACTTGAGAGACACCCGCTGCGATGTACGACCAGCGGCCGTTGCTGAAGCAGTTCAGTGATTGGTTGCTCGCGCAGGCCCGCCAAGGTTGAGAATGCGCGCCATGCCGCGCGACAGCCGCTCCGAGTACGAATGGCGCATGCACAAGGTGCTGACGCACATCGACGACCACCTGGACGAGGCACTCGATCTCGCGGCGCTGGCCGACGTGGCGCATTTCTCGGCGTACCACTTCCATCGCCTCTTCGCAGCCTGGGCCGGCGAGACGCTGGGCGACTACATCCGGCGCCGCCGCGTGGAGGTGGGTGCGCTGCGGCTCGCGACACAGCCGCGCCTGTCGGTGCTCGAGGCGGCGGTGTCGGTGGGCTTCGGTTCAGGCGAGGCGTTCACCCGCGCGTTCCGCGCGCATTTCGGCAGCGCGCCCAGCGCGTGGCGTGCATCGCACGACTGGTCTTTGCCCTGCGACGACCCCTCACGCAATAGCAATCCTGATCAGATCGCCCTGCACGGCTTCACGAAGAATGGATCTCCATCGCGCAACGCCGCGCATCATCAGGAGCCACCCGTGAATGTCCAGCTGATCACCCGCTCTCCCGTCACCATCGCCTACCTGCGCTACACCGGTCCGTTCGGCGCGCCGGTGGGCGCGTTCTGGGCCGAGAAGGCCGCGCCCTGGATCGGCGCACACCAGCTGTGGTCGCATGCGCGCTACGGCATCAGCCACGACGACCCGAGCATCACCGCGCCCGAGCACTCGCGCTACGACGCCTGCGTGGAAGTGCCCGACGATTTCGTGCCCGATGGCGGCTTCCAGAAAACGGTGCTGCCGGGCGGACGCTATGCCGCGCTGAGGTTCCAGGGCCTGCCCGAAGAGATCAACGACGCATGGACGCGCCTCATGCGCGACTGGCTGCCCGCGAGCGGCTTCCAGTTCGACAGCCGGCCCGCGTTCGAGTACTACGCGCCCGACATGGCCTTCGACGAGAAGACGAGTGCGTTCGAATGCGACATCTGCATTCCGATCGCGCCGCTCTGAAAGGCGCGGGCTGGCAACTGGCCAGCGCGGCGTGATCAGCCCTTCGCGGGCCGGGCGCCTTCCCGCGCATAGGCTTCGATCATCGCCGGAAAGGCGTCCATCGCAGGCAAGGTGCCGAAGCTGTGCTTCGCGGGCGTCGTGGCCCACGGCAACTTCTCGTCGGTCCAGGTTTCCGCAAAGGGCGCGACCCATTCGTGCCGGTCGAGCATGGTGGCGCGCAGGTTGACGAAATAGTCCATGCCCTCGGTGCGCGTGAACATCCAGCTCTTGCAGTGCGGGCAGAAGAAGTGGTGCGACTCGTCGCCGTGCAGGCCGCCGATGACGGGTTCGCCCGACACCACTTCGAAGCCCGGCGCGGGGATGGCCAACGACAGCGAGAACGCACTGGCGCTCATGCGCTGGCAGCCGGTGCAGTGGCAGGCCATGGCCAGCAGCGGCGGTGCGGTGATGCGCAGGCGCACCTGGCCGCAGCGGCAGCCGCCGGTCCAGGGGAGTTGCCAGTCGCTGGCGGTGTCTTGAGGGGTGTGGTTCTGGGTGCTCATGGAATGCTTTCTAGCTGGGTCTTCGGGATGATCGCTCAAGCCGGCCCCTGCCCCACCGAAACCCGCGTCCGAAAACGGCGAGCCCGCATCCCGCCACCGCGCGACACTGCCCGCATGAGTTCTTCCGTCGCCACCCGCATCCACGCCCTCGACTGGCCCCGCATCGATGCCGACCTCGCCGCGCGCGGCTGTGCCGTCACCGGGGCGTTGTTCACGCCCGCGGAATGCGCCGCGCTCACGGCCATGTACGACGAGGGCGCGCGCTTTCGCAGCCGCGTGGTCATGCAGCGCCACGGCTTCGGCCAGGGCGAGTACCAGTACTTCGCGAACCCGCTGCCTTCCAAACTCGTGGCGTTTCGCAGCGCGCTGTACGAACGCCTCGCGCCGCTGGCCAATGCCTGGGCCGCGGCCATGGGCCAGCCGGCCGACTACCCGCCGGACCACGCGGCCTACCTCGCACGTTGCCATGCGGCGGGCCAGTTGCGCCCCACCCCGCTGCTGCTGCGCTACGGCGAGGGCAACTACAACTGCCTTCACCAGGACCTGTACGGCGACCTGCAGTTTCCGCTGCAGCTCACGGTGCTGTTGAGCCGGCCCGGCGAAGACTTTACGGGCGGCGAGTTCGTGCTGACCGAGCAGCGCCCGCGCATGCAGTCGCGCGCCGAGGTGGTGTCGCTCGCGCAGGGTGAGGCCGTGATCTTCGCGGTGAACCAGCGGCCCGTGGCGGGCACGCGCGGCAGCTACCGCGTGACGATGCGCCACGGCGTGAGCCGCGTGCGCAGCGGGCAACGCCACACGCTGGGCCTGATCTTTCATGACGCGCGCTGAATAGAACGAACGTCCGTTCGCAATCAAGCCCTCGGGCGCAGCAACATCGCACCAAGCGTGCAAAGTTGCACACATGTACCAAATACAGGCGAAAATCCCGCGCGCATCCGGGGGATTGCCAGGATGGCCGGCGCACACGATCGGCCCCGCAACACCCTCCGGACGCCGGACCACGACCTCGTGAGGAGGAGCCGGGGTCCGTTCCGAGTTGTCGTCAGGGAGCTGTATGTACAAGGAATCGTCCGGGCCTCCGGATGGGACGGGTCGCCCGTCTTTCGCGCACGTCACCACGCCGGTGCCACCATCCCCGTCCCCTTCCACCGCCGAGAGTCCCCCGCCCAGACGCCCGCGTCGCTTCCGGGTCGATGTCGGCTCCATCGTCAGTGCCGTGGCGCTCGCGCAGTCGCTGCTGCTGGTCACGCTGGGCTACTGGGGCTCGCAGCGGCTGGTGACGACGATCGGCACCTCGGCGCACAAGTCGAACCACGACCGCACTGAAGACAAGGTGCTGGCCTTCCTGGCCAAGGCCGAGTCGGCCGTCGGCGCGATCGGCAGCTCGCCCAGCCTCACGCCCGCGGGCGAGAACGTGGACCGCACGGCCGAGCTCCTGTGGACGCTGCTGCAGCAATCGCCCGAACTCGACAGCGTCTACGTGGCGAACGTCGAGGGCAAGATGCTGATGGCGCTGCGCTACCCCGTGCCGGCCATCCGGCACATCGCGCGCGGCGACGGCTTCACCACCGAGACCTGGCAGTACAAGCTGCCGCTGGGTTCCGAGGCCGACGTGCAGCAACGCTTTGCCACGCAGCGCGTGGAGGCCTACCGCAGCAACTACAACCCGACGCAGCGCAGCTGGTTCGTGCAGGCGCGCAAGACGCAGGGTCCGGTCTGGACCATCCCCTACGTGTTCGCCGCCGCGCAGGAACTGGGCGTGACCTACGCGCTGCCCAGCCAGCGCCGCCAGGCCGAGGGCAGCCCGCAGGCGATGGTGGTGGCGGGCGACGTGTCGCTGGGCCGGCTGTCGGAGTTCGTGCGCCTGTTCAGCCGCAACGGCAACGGCAACAGCGCGCTGCTGAGCGCCGACCACAAGGTGCTCGCGCGCAGCGACATGCCGGGCGTGCTGCACACGCTGGAAGCGCCCACGGGCGCGCTCGGCGCACTGAACGCACAGATGGTGGCCGACGGCATCGCCGGCAGCGGCAGCGACAAGGCCTTCGCCTTCAGCCACGAGGGGCGGCGCTACCTGGTGCAGGCCTCGCGCATTCCCGCCACCGGCTGGCAACTCGTCAGCTGGGTGCCCGAAGACGTGCTGCTGGGTGGCCTGCGCCGCGCGGTGGCGTGGTCGCTGCTGCTGGCGCTGGTGTTCCTGGGGCTGGCGCTGTACATGTCGCTCAAGCTCTCGAAGCTGGTGACGGCGCCGGTCGAGAACCTCTCGCGCATCGCGCACCGCATCGGCCGCCTCGAGCTCGACGACCTGCCGCGCGAGCCCAGCCGCGTGCTCGAGATCCAGCACCTGGACCAGGCGCTCGACGATTCGGCGCGCAGCCTCAAGGCCTTCAGCAAGTTCGTGCCGGTGGACGTGATCAACCAGCTGGTGGCGCAGGGCCACGCGCTCGCGCCCAACGGCTCGCCGCGCCAGGTGACGGTGATGTTCACCGACGTGGAAGGCTTCACGTCGATCTCCGAATCGATCGCGGCCGATGTGCTGGTGCGCCAGCTGACCGAGTACTTCAACCTCGCGGCGGCGGTGTTCGCGCGCCACGGCGGCGTGATCGACAAGTTCATCGGCGACGGCATCATGGTGCTGTGGGGCGCGCCGGCCGACCTGGAAGACGCCGAGTACAAGGCCTGCTGCGCCGCACTCGAGCTGCACGCCGAGATGCATCAGCTCAACCGGCAGTGGGCCGAACAGGGCCTGCCCGAGTTCCGCACGCACATCGGCATTCACACGGGCGTGGTGGTGGCGGGGGTGCTGGGCTCGAACGACCGACTGTCGTACACGGCGTTCGGCGACGTGGTGAACGTGGCCAGCCGCATCGAAGGCGCGAACCGCCAGCTGGGCACGCGCATGCTGATCTCGGAAGTCACCTACGCGGCCCTGAATGGCCGGCTGGCCACGCGGCGCATCGAAGAGCTGGTGGAACTGCGCGGCCGGCAGACGCGCATGGTGCTCCACGAACTGCTGACCTGATCCGCGCGAGCCTGTCGCGCGGATCGGTCGATCAGCGCGAGGGGCGCGGCGGCGGCGGTGGCGTGGCCACGCGCACCAGCATCAGGTTGGCGCTGGTGCCGTTGCCCTGCGTGAGCACCGAGTACTGCGTGTCGTTGATGAACAGCAACTGCTCGCCGCGCGTGATGCGTGCCGCCACGGCGTAGCGCATGCGCGGGTCGATGCGCGCGGCATCGACGCTGAGCTCGAAGGCGAAGGGCGGCTGCTTGCCGTTGGCGGGAATGCGCTGCTCGGCGAGCACGACCGAGGGCGCGTCCATGCGCGACACGTCGAGCAATTGCACGCGCACTTCGGCCGCGGGGTCGAGCGCGATGCGCTCGCGGTAGGCCACGGTGCCCGTCACGCGCAGCGGTGCGGCGGCGGGCTGGGCCGGCGTGCCGGGCGAGCCGCCCGCGCAGGCGCTCAGGACGGAGGCGCCGGCAACGGCGGAGAGCATGAGGAGGCTGGTGCGTCTTTTCATCGCCCCATTATGCGGAGGCCCGCTGCGCGGCGAAAGCCACATACCAGTCCAGGCTGCCGGGGTTTGCCATCGCCTCGCGGTTCACGACCTTCTCGATGGGCTGGCCCAGCAGCAGCTTCTTGATCGGCAGCTCCTGCTTCTTGCCCGAGAGCGTGCGCGGAATCTCGGCCACCTGGAAGATGTCGTTGGGCACGAAGCGCGGCGACAGCGAGGTCTTGATCGCACTGTTGATGCGCGTGCGCATGGCGTCGTCGAGCGCCACGCCGGGGCGCAGCACCACGAACAGCGGCATGTAGCTGTCGCGGCCCAGGTATTCGAGGTCGACCACCATCGAGTCGAGCACCTCGGGCAGGCCTTCGACCGCGCTGTAGATCTCGCTGGTGCCCATGCGCAGGCCCTGGCGATTGATGGTGGCGTCGCTGCGGCCGTAGATGATGCAGCCGCCGTCGCTACCGACCTTGATCCAGTCGCCGTGGCGCCACACGCCCGGGTAGGTGTCGAAGTAGCTCGACACATAGCGTGCATTGCCTTCGTCGCCCCAGAAGTACAGCGGCATCGACGGAATGGGCTGCGTGCACACCAGCTCGCCGACCTCGCCGATGACCGGTTGGCCCTGCTCGTTCCAGGCCTCGACCGCATGGCCGAGTTCGCGGCACTGCATCTGGCCCGGCACTTCGGGCAGCTCGCGGTTGCCGCCGACGAAGGCGCCGCAGAAGTCGGTGCCGCCGGAGATGTTGCACCACCACACCTCTTTCGAGCCCGCGTCGAGGATCTGCTGCGAGCCCCAGCGCTGCACCTCGTCGGGCAGCGGCGAGCCGGTGCTGCCGAGCGCGCGCACGCGCGACAGGTCGCCGCAGTCTTTCGCGACGAGGCCGGCCTTCATGCAGTTGGTGAAGTAGGCCGCACCCGCGCCGAAGAAGGTGACGCGGTGCTTCGCGACGAAGCGCCACAGCACGCCCCAGTCGGGCTTGTCCTTGCTGCCCGCCGGGTTGCCGTCGTAGATGCAGATGGTGGCGCCGAAGGCCAGGCCCGAGAGCTGCGAGTTCCACATCACCCAGCCCGTGGAGCTGTACCAGTGGTAGCGCTCGCCGAAGTTGTTGGCGCCGTAGCTCGCGCCCACGTCGTTGTGCAGGCCGCAGGCGTGCATGGTCAGCAGGATGCCGCCCTGCCCGTGCACGATGGGCTTGGGCAGGCCGGTGGTGCCGCTCGAATAGACGATCCAGATCGGGTGGTCGAAGGGCAGCCACTCGGGCTCGAAGGCTGCGACTTCGGCGTCGTCGCGCGCGATGGCCTGCTGCCATTCGACGTCGTGCGCCACCGCGTTCGCAGCAAAAGGCGACTGCACGAGCAGCAGCTTCTGCACGCTCGGCAGCTGGCCGCGCAGCTCCTGCAGCACGGTGCTGCGATCCAGCGGCTTGCCGCCGTAGTGCACGCCGTCGACCGCGATCAGCAGCGTGGGTTCGATCTGGCGGAAGCGGTCGGCCACGGCGGCCGTGCCCATGTCGGGCGCGCACACGCTCCACACCGCGCCGATGCTGGAGCACGCGAGAAACGCCACCATGGTCTCGGGCACGTTCGGCATGTAGGCAGCCACGCGGTCGCCGCGGCGCACGCCGAGCGACTTCAGCGTGAGCGCCACCGAGGCCACCTGTCGGCGCAGCTCGGGCCACGACAGCTCGCGCACCTCGCCGCGTTCGTTGTCGCTCACGATGGCGGGCAGGCCGGCTGCATGGGCCGCATCGGCGTGGCGCAGCACCTCGCGCGTGTAGTTGACCTGCGCGCCGGGAAACCAGCGCGCGCCGGGCATGCGGCGTTCGGCGAGCACCGCGGTGTGCGGCGTGGGCGAGCGCAGGCCGGCGTAGTCCCAGATGCTCTGCCAGAAGGCATCGAGGTCGGTGACGGACCAGCGCCACAGCGCGTCGTAGCTGTCGAAGGCCAGGCCGCGCGTGTCGCGCAGCCAGTTCTGATAAAGGCGGATCTGGGGGATGTTGGGAGCGGGCATGCCACGAGCGTAGCGCCGCGAACGGCCGTGCTCAATGAGGGTTGACCTCAGGGTTTGTACGTGTGTTCAACATTTTTGTACAGCCGTTCAATACGCCCCCATGAACGCTCGCACACCGCCGGCCCGCAAACGCAGCGCCTCTCGAGGCTCAGGCACCTCAGGCGCCCCGACCGTCGCGCCCGAGGCCGTGCGGCCCGACCGCCGCCAGGCGATCCTGCTGGCGGCCGAAAAGCTCTTCGCGCAGCACGGCTACCACGCGGTGACGATCCGCCAGATCGCCGAAGAAGCCGGCGTGCCGCTCGCGCTGGTGGGCTACTACTTCGGCCCGAAGCACGAGCTGTTCCACGCGATCTTCGAACACTGGAGCCACAGCATCGAGGAGCGGCTGGCGCGCCTCGCGGCCGTGACCATCGACCCCGACGACGCGCGCACGCTGCCGCGCATCATCGAGGCCTTCACCGCGCCCGTGCTGGCGCTGCGCGCGAGCACCGAGGGCGAGTACTACGCGCTGCTGGTGGCGCGCGAGCTGTACCACGCGACTGAAGAAGCCGACCGCGTGCTGCGCGGCTACTTCGACCCGCTGGCCGAGGCCTACATCGACGCGCTGCACGTGGCGCTGCCGCACGCCACGCGCAGCCAGGTCGCATGGGGCTACCAGTTCGCGCTGGGCGCGCTGCTGCACCACCTGACCGACAGCCGCATCGAACGGCTCTCGCGCGGCGAGAACACACGCGCCGACCCGGCCGTGGCGCCGATGCTCGTGAACTTCATCGCCGGCGGCCTGCGCGCCGCGCTGCCGAAACCGAAAGCTACAGCCAAGGCCGCCGCCGCCAAGCCCTCACGCACGAAAAAGACCATCCCCAGGAGACCCCAGCCATGATGAAAAGACGCATCCTGCTGTCGGCGCTCGCGGCCGCATCGGCCACCGCCTCGTTGCCTTCGCGCGCCCAGCAGGCGCACCCGAAGATCGTGTTCGGCTACACCGCGGTGACCGACTTCGCCTCGGTCTTCGTGGCGGCCGAAGAGGGCTACTTCAAGAAGCGCAACCTCGACGTGGAGCTGAAGTTCATTCCGCTGAACTCCACCATCCCGGCCGCACTGCAGTCCGACTCGCTGCAGATCGGCGGGCCCACGCCCTCGGTGTTCCTGCAGGCGGTGGACGGCGGGCTCGACCTGGTGCTGGTGGCCGGCGGCGGCCTCACCTCGAAGACGATCACGGGCTTTGGCCTCGTGGCGCGCGCGGGCTCGGGCATCAAGAGCGCGCAGGACTGCGTGGGCAAGAAGATCGGCGTGCCGGGGCTCGGTGCCTTCCTGCACGTGACCTTCCGCGCGTGGCTGAAGGACAGCGGCGTCGACTACCGCAAGGTCAACTTCATCGAGGCCGCGTTCCCGCAGCATGCCGACCTGCTGCGCGGCGGCTCGGTCGACGCGGTGGTGTCGGCCGACCCGTTCATGAGCCGCATCACCGAGAGCGGCGCGGGCTACGTGGCCTCGTACTACTCGACCTTCCTGCCGGAGAACAACCAGACCATCGTGCACGCGGCCAAGCGCGAGTGGGTGGCGAAGAACCCCGCCACGGCGCGCGCCTTCCGCGAGGCGCTGGTCGAGGCCGGCGCCTTCATCCAGCAGCAGAAGAACGACGCGAAGGTGCGCACGGCGATCGGCAAGTACATCAAGCTGCCGCCCGAGGTGCTGGCCAAGGTGCAGGTCTCGCCGCCCGGCCCGGTCGTCACCGACAAGCAACTGGGCTACTGGACCGGGCTCATGAAGGAGCAGGACATGCTCAAGACGAACATCGACGTTGCGAAGCTGATCGCCAAGTGAGCGCGGCCGCCGATTCCTTCCTGCGCTTCGACGGCGTCACCATCCGCCTCGGCGGGCGCGAGATCCTGTCGCCCACCTCGTTCGACGTGGCGCGCGGCGAGTTCGTCTGCATCGTCGGCCCGAGCGGCTGCGGCAAGACCACGCTGCTGCGCGCGGCCAGCGGCCTTGTCACCGCGAGCGCCGGCGAGGTGCGGCGCAAGGGCGTGCCGATGACGGCGCCTTCGCGCGAAGTGGCCTTCGTGTTCCAGGACTACGGCCGCGCGCTGCTGCCGTGGCGCACGGTGGAAGGCAACGTGAGCCTGGCGCTCGAAGCGGCCGGCGTGCCCACCGCCGAGCGCGCGCCGCGCATTGCCGACGTGCTCGGCAAGGTCGGGCTCGCGAAGCACGCGCACAAGTTTCCGGTGCAGCTGTCGGGCGGCATGCAGCAGCGTGCGCAGATTGCTCGCTGCCTTGCGCAGAAGCCCGAGCTGATGATGATGGACGAGCCCTTCGGCGCGCTCGATGCGCTCACGCGCCAGAGCCTGCAGGACGAGCTCGCGCGGCTGGTGCGCGACGACGGGCTCACGGTGCTGTTCGTCACGCACGACCTGGAAGAAGCCATCTACCTCGGCGACCGCGTGATCGCGCTGCAGGCCAATCCCGGGCCGGGACGGCCGAGCCTGGCGCGGATGATCGACGTGAAGATCCCGCGCCCGCGCGACCAGCTGACGACCAAGGAGCATCCGGAGTACCTGCAGTTGCGGCGTGAGCTGTTCGCTTTCATCGAGCAGGGCCATGACTGAAGGCCGCCTCTTTCGCTGGTTGCGGCCGTGGGTGTTTCCCGCGCTGCTGGTCGGTGCCTTCGAGTGGTACGCGCGGCGCGCGGCGGCGTTGGGCAGCGATGCGCTCGCACCACCGAGCGCGGCGGCCAAGGCCTTCGTCGGCGCGGCCATGGACGGCTCGCTCTGGCAGGCCACGGGCTTCACGCTCGGCACGGCGGCACTCGGCCTGCTGTTGGGTGCGGTGCTCGGCATTGCATTCGGGCTGGTGCTCGGGCTCTCGCGCCGCGCGGCGCAGCTGGGTGCCGTCTCCATCGAGGTGCTGCGCCCCGTGCCTTCCGTCGCGCTGATCCCGCTCGCGATGCTGGGCTTCGGTTTCGGCGTGCGCATGGAAGTGGCCATCGTCGCCTTCGCCACCTTCTGGCCGCTGCTGGTGCTGGTGCAGTCGGCGGTGCAGCAGATCGAGCCCCGGCTGCTCGAGGTGAGCCGCGTGCTCGGGCTGTCGGCGCGCGAACGTGCCTTCAAGATCGTGCTGCCGGCCATCGTGCCTCGCCTGTTCGTCGCGCTGCGCCTCGGTGTGGCGGTGGCGCTGGTGGTGGCCGTGACGGTCGAGATCGCCGCGAACCCGCACGGCATGGGCTACGCGATGATGATCGCGCAGCAGAGCTTCGACCCCGCACTGATGCTCGCGTGGCTGGGCTGGATCGGCGTGGTGGGCTTCGCGGTCAACGCGGGCATGGTGCGCCTGCAGGCCATGGTCGCGCGACGCATGGGGGTGCAGCCATGAACAACCGCAACGGCCGACTGGGCATGGGGTGGCTGGGGTCGGTGGGCGTGCTGCTCGCACTGGTCGCGCTGTGGTGGGTGGCGAGCAACGCAGGCTGGGTCAGCCGCGTGTTTTTGCCGACGCCGCAGGCCACGTTCGCGAGCCTGCTCGAAGGGCTCAATCTCTCTGCGGGCAACGATGGCAACGGCGAACTGCTGGCCTTCACGCAGGCCACGGTCGGCCGCATGGTCGAAGGCTGGCTGCTGGCCTCGCTCTTCGGCGTGCTGCTGGGTGCGGCCATCGGCGTGTCGCCCGCGGTGCGCGCATGGGTGCAGCCGACGCTGGAGTTCATCCGCCCGCTGCCTGCGTCGGCGCTGCTGCCGCTGGCCATTTCGATCTTCGGGCTGAACCCCGGCATGGTGCTGTTCGTGGTCGCCTTCGGCGCGATGTGGCCGGTGCTGCTGGCCACGGTGCACGGCTTCGCGGCCGTGGAGCCGCGCCTGTCGGAGGTGGCGCGCTGCCTGCAGATGTCGCGCACCGCGTACATCTGGAAGATGGGCCTGCCCAATGCCATGCCCGACATCCTGGCCGGCATGCGGCTGGCGCTGACCATCGCGCTCATCGTCGCGGTGGTGGGCGAAATGATCGCCTCGCAAAGCGGCCTGGGCCAGGCCATCCTGCTGGCGGCGCGCGCCTTCCGCGCCAGCGATCTGTTCGCCGGCATCGTGCTGCTCGGGCTCATCGGCTTCGTGAGCAACGCGCTGCTGGCCTTTGCAGAGAAGCGCCTGCTGCGCTGGCAGCAGCCCTGACCGATTCGATCGATTCCTTCAAAACCTACACCCCACAAGGAGCCTCGCCATGCCACGCAAGTTCGTCGACCTGTCGATCTTTCTCGAAAACGACGTGCTGTCCGATCCGCCGGCCTTCGCGCCGAAGATCCAGTACTTCACGCACGACAACACCTTCGAGCAGATCGAGCCCTTCTTTCCCGGCCTGAAAAAGGAAGACCTGCCCGACGGCGAAGGCTGGGCGGTGGAGCTGGTGCAGCTGTCCACGCACAACGGCACGCACCTCGATGCGCCGTATCACTTCCACTCGACCATGGACAAGGCGCTGGGCGAGAAGAAGCCCGCCATCGCCATCCACGACGTGCCGCTCGAATGGTGCTTCCAGCCCGGCGTGAAGCTCGACTTTCGCCACTTCGCCGACGGCTACGTGGTCACGGCCGCCGACGTCGAGGCGGAGTTGAAGCGCATCAACCACACGCTGAGCCCGCTGGAGATCGTGGTGGTCAACACGCGCGCCGGCTCGCGCTACGGCAACCCCGACTATGTGTCGGCCGGCGCGGGCATGGGCTACGAAGCCACCATGTACCTGCTGGAACGCGGCGTGCGCCTCACGGGCACCGACGCGTGGAGCTGGGACGCGCCCTTCGTGCACACCGCCAAGAAGTACGGCGAGACGCACGACGCCTCGCTGATCTGGGAAGGCCACAAGGCCGGGCGCGACATCGGCTACTGCCACATCGAGAAGCTGCACAACCTCGAGGTGCTGCCGCCCACGGGCTTTTTCATCAGCTGCTTCCCGCACAAGATCCGCGGCGCCTCGGCGGGCTGGACGCGCGCGGTGGCGATCTTCGATGACGCGCTGATGGCGTCGGTGTGAACATGATCGAACTCAACCACACGCACGACGCCGGCGCCCGCAGCTGGGTCGCCTCGGCCAATGTCGCGGGCAGCGACTTTCCGATCCAGAACCTGCCGTATGCGATGTTCCGCCGCACCGGCAGCCCCGAGCCGTTTCGCGGCGGCGTGGCCATCGGCGACCAGGTGCTCGACCTCGCGGCGCTGGCCGCGGGCTCGCACGTCGACGGCCTGGCGCTCGATGCGGCGCGCGCCGCCGCCCTGCCCGCGCTGAACGATTTCTTCACGCTCGGCCCGCCCGCCTGGCAGGCGCTGCGCCATGCGGTCTTCGCGCTGCTGCACAGCGACGCGCCGGCCGCGACGGCGGACGACCTGCGCGGCTGCCTCGTGCCGCAGGCCGAGGTCGAATACACCGTGCCCGCGCGCATCGGCGACTACACCGACTTCTACACCTCGATCGACCACGCGCTGAACATCAGCCGCCTGATGAACCCCGACGGCGACGTCACACCCAACTTCCGCTGGGTGCCGACCGCGTACCACGGGCGCGTGTCGACCATCGGCGTGAGCGGCCAGCGCTTTCACCGGCCGATGGGCCAGGCCATGGCGCCCGGCGCGAAGGCGCCGACCTACCAGGCCTGCGCGCGGCTCGACTACGAGCTGGAGCTGGGCGTGTGGATCGGCCAGGGCAATGCGCAGGGCGAGGCGATTCCGCTCGCGCGCGCGGAGGAACACATCTTCGGCCTCTGCCTGCTCAACGACTGGTCGGCGCGCGACATCCAGTTCTGGGAAATGGCGCCGCTCGGGCCCTTCCTGGCGAAGAACTTCGCCACCACGATCTCGCCGTGGATCGTCACGATGGAAGCGCTGGCGCCCTACCGTCAGGCATGGACGCGGCCCGAGAACGAGCCGCAACCGCTGGCGTACCTGGAGAGCAGCGCGAACCGCGAAGGCGGCGCGCTCGACATCCGCCTGGAGGTCTGGCTCGAAAGCGAAAAGGCGCGCGCGCAGAAGACCGGGCCGTCTCGCCTGTCGGGCACGAGCTTCCGGCACCAGTACTGGAGCATTGCGCAGATGGTGGCGCACCACACGGTGGGCGGCTGCAGCCTGAACCCGGGCGACCTGTTCGGCAGCGGCACCATCTCGGGCCCTGGCGAGGGCGAGGCCGGCGCGATCATCGAGCTGACGCGCGCGGCGCAAACCCCGGTGACGCTGGCCAGCGGCGAGACGCGCGGTTTCCTGGAAGACGGGGATGCGGTGATGCTGCGCGGCTGGTGCGAGAAGCCCGGCCATGCGCGCATCGGTTTCGGCGAGAGCCGGGGGACCGTGCTGCCGGCGCGAGGTTGAAAGCGACGCGCCAATGAAAAAGGCCACCTGGTGAGGTGGCCTTTTTCATGCGATTTGGAGCGGGAAAAGAGTCTCGAACTCTCGACCTCAACCTTGGCAAGGTTGCGCTCTACCAACTGAGCTATTCCCGCGTGAGCCTCAGATTATAGGGTGGTTTGAGGCGGTTTGCCACCTTCCCCCGAAAAAATTTGAAATCAGGCCCCGAACACCAGCGCGCGGTGCATCGACACCCCGGCGAACAGCCCGTCGGCCGAGGCCAGCGTGGCGTTGGAAAAAGCCATCGCCACATCGCCCGCCGCGTACACGCCGGGCACCGTGGTCGTCTTCATCGCATCGACGCGCAGCACCGGGCCCGTGGGGCCGTCGTCGAACGCGCAGCCCAGTTGCTCGGCCAGCGGACTGGTCGGCCGCGTGTGCGGCGCCACGAACAGCGCCTCGATCGGCACGCGCCGGCCGTCGTCCAGGCGCACGGCCGCCAGGTCCGTCCCCTGCCCTTCGAGGCCGGCGATGCGCCCGGGCTCCACGGCCACGCCGCGTGATTGCAGCCGGGCGCGTGCCTCGGCATCCGGCCCTGCGTCGCCATTCAGGAAGAGCGTGGTCGGGCCCCACTCGGCGATCAGCAGCGCGTGGTCCGGCGGGTGCGCGCTGTGAAAGAGCACGCCCAGCGGGCGATCACCGAACTCGTAGCCGTGGCAATAAGGACAGTGCAGCACGCTTTGGCCCCAGCGTTCGCCGAGGCCCGGAATGTTGGGCAGGCCGTCCTGCACGCCGAAGGCCAGCAGCAGCTTGCGTGTCGACAGCTGCTCCCCGTTGTTCAACAAGACCGTGAAGCCCTCCGCGCCATCGGCCGTTGCCGCAGTCGCCATGCCCTCGACGAAGGTGACCGATGGATAGGCAAGCAGCTTGTCGCGCGCATCGGCAATCATCTGCAGCGGCGGCATGCCGTCCTGCCCGAAGAAACCGTGCGAGGCCGCGGCGAAGCGGTTGCGCGGCGCGCCCGCGTCGACCACGCAGACCTTCCTGCGTGCGCGCGCCAGTTGCATGGCGGCGGAGAGGCCGGCAAAGCTGCCGCCCACGATGAGTGCGTCATGGCGCATGTGCGATGTCCTTCGCGGTGAAGCCGCCACCCGTCATGCGGCGATGAAAGTCCCTGGAGAGATCGGCCAGCGTGATCCCGTTGAGCCGCCGCAACAGCAGCGCCTCGGCCTCCTGGCAGGCGCCGTCGAGCGCCGCGTTCACCGCCTGCTCGACGATGCAGCCCGGGCTCTCGGTGCGGTTGCCCATGGCCAGCAACGCAGGCGCGCCGACGGCGTTGTGGATGTCGCCCAGCGTCACCGAACTCAACGAGCACGACAGCACCCAGCCGCCGCCATGCCCCTTGGCCGAGCTGACGAAGCCGGCCTGCCGCAGCCCCGCCATGAGCCGGCGCACGACCACGGGGTTGGTCTGCATCGCCGCGGCGAGCGCCTCGGAGGTGATGGGGGCGTCCAGCTCGGCCATGTGCAGCAGCACGTGGAGCACGCCGGAAAGCTTGCCGTCTCGTTTCATGCAACATTATGAGTTGCATGTTTTCGATGACGTGGCGCATCGCGCCAAGAAACCCCGGATCGGGCGGGGATTTGCAAACGCCGCCCTAACGCACGGGCCCCCGATTCCGCCGACGGCCGATTCCCACAGCGTCGAGCGAACGCGCCGCACATGGCGACAACCTGACGGCCCGTCATGGTTGCCCCCGAATCGATCGAACCCCGGTCGGTTCTGCAAACCGTGACTCAGCAACGAAAGGAACTGTCACTCATGACTACACATGCAACCAACCGCATCTTCATCGGCGCCATGCTGGCGGGCCTGCTGGCCCTCGGCGGGACGGCCCAGGCGCAAGGCGTCGGGGTCGGCGTGGGGGTCAACGCCGATGTGAAGGCCTCGGGCAGCACCGGCGCGACGCCACAAGGCGGCGCAGCAGGCGCACGCACGCAGACCGGTGCGTCGGCCGATGCCAACGCGGACACCTCCACCTCCGGCGCGACCGGCGGCGTGGGCAATGCCGTCGGTGGCGTGCTCGGCACGGCCACGGGTGCGGTCGGCGGTGCCACCGGCGCCGTGGGCGGCGCGACGCAAGCCGTCGGCGGTGTGACCAACACCGTGGGCAGCACCGTGAACAGCGCGACCGGTGCCGCTGGCGCCGTGGGCGGCGCCGTGAAACCGGCCACGGCCGGCGCCAAGGCGAGCGGCAAGGCCCAGGGCTCGGGCGCGGTCGACCTGCACAAGAAGTAAGCAGGTCCAAGCTGCAGCGGCCGGACGCGGCTGTTGCAGCGCATCGCTCCGCAAGTAATCAAGCCCGCAGCGCTAAAGCGTTGCGGGCTTGTGTCGTTCAGAGGTCGGGGGCAGGCAGCTTGAAGAGGCTGGTGACTTCGGTGTCGAGCACCACCAGCGCGCGCTGGTTGAACAGCCGCCAACGCCAGCGCAGGATGCCGAGCGTGGGGCGCTTCTCGGAGCGGCGCACCTCGATCACGTCGGCCACGAGCCGCAGCGCATCGCCGGGGCGCACGGGGTTCGGCCAGCGCACGTGTTCGAGCCCGGGCGACGCGAACGATTCGGAGCCGGCCAGCGCCGCCTCGACCACCAGCCGCATCGCGATGGAGCAGGTGTGCCAGCCGCTCGCGATGAGCCCGCCGAAGGGGCTGCCTGCCGCCGCCTCGGCGTCGGTGTGGAACCACTGCGGGTCGTAGGCCCGCGCGAACTGCACGAGTTCGGCTTCGGTGAGCACATACGGCCCGGCCTCGATGACCTGGCCTGCGTGGAAGTCGGCGAACTGCATCCGCCGCAGCTTAGTACGTTTCGAGGTGCAGGCGGCCTTCGCGCTTGAGTTGCGCGCCGACGGTGTCCCAGTCGAGCCCCGCTTCCTTTGCCACATCGCGCAGTGCGAGCACCACGCCCTCTTCCATGCTCTTCAGGCCGCACACGTAGAAGTGGCTGGCGCCGTCTTTGAGCAGCGCGGCCAGGTCGGCGGCGCGTTCGCGCATCAGGTCCTGCACGTAGCGCTTGGGTTGGCCCGGCGTGCGCGAGAACGCGAAGTTGATGTCGATGAAGTCTTTCGGCAGCGACTGCAGCGGGCCGAAGTACGGCAGCTCCTGCTGCGTGCGCGCGCCGAAGAACAGCATGAGCTTGCCGCCTTCGAACTTGCCGCTCTTGCGCAGGCGCCGGCGCCATTCGGTCATGGCGCGCATGGGCGCGCTGCCGGTGCCGGTGCAGATCATCACGATGTGCGACTTGGGGTGGTTCGGCATCAGGAACGAGGCGCCGAAGGGCCCCACCACCTGCACGGTGTCGCCCACCTTGAGGTCGCACACGTAGTTGGAGCACACGCCGCGCACCGGGTCGCCCTCGTGGTCCTCGGTGACGCGCTTCACGGTGAGCGAGACGTTGTTGTAGCCGGGCCGCTCGCCGTTGCGCGGGCTGGCCACCGAGTACTGGCGCGCATGGTGGCGCTTGCCGATGGCATCGACGCCCGGCGGCACGATGCCGATCGACTGGCCTTCGAGCACCGGGAACGGCACCACGCCGAAGTCGAGCACGATGTGGTGGGTCTCGCTGTCAAAGCCCGCTTCGGTGCAGTTGAAGTTGCCCACCACGGTGGCGGTGGTCGGCGTCTTCGGCGGAAAGAGGTTGGTGTAGGCGTGCGCGGCCGACCAGGGCGGCACGCTGGCGCCGTACTGCGCGGAATTGAAGGCGGGCTCGGTGCCCTGCACGGCGGCCTGGGCCTGCGTCTGGGCAGGCACTTCCGCGGCGTCGGCCGCAGCGCCGGACACGCCCGCCGCCTCGAGTTCTTCGGGCGAGAGCTCGGCGGGGAGTTCTTCCCACGTGAGCTGTTCTTCGATGGTGTACGCACGCACCAGCGGCATGGTGCGCCAGTTGTCGATCGAGCCCGTGGGGCACGGCGAGATGCAGGCCATGCAGCCATTGCAGACGTCCGCACGAACGACATAGTTGTTGTCGTCGTGCGTGATCGCGTTCACGGGGCAGGTCGCCTCGCAGGTGTTGCAGCGGATGCAGATCTCGGGGTCGATCAGGTGCTGCTTGATGACCCCGGCTTCAACGACCATATCCATCGTGTTCTCCTTTTTCACCCGGGCCCCTTTCGCGAAGCACCGCGGAACCGGCTTTGCCGGGCCGCAGGTGCTGCCCCCGGCAAGGGGGTTGGCGAAGCGACACGAAGTGCGCGCAGCCTGGGGGTGTACCTAATTCTTCAGCCGAAACGCACGTACTCAAAGTCGACAGGCTGGCGATTGATGCCCATCACCGGCGGCGAGATCCAGCCTGCGAACTTGCCCGGCTCGATCACGCGGCCCATCAACGATGCCACGAAAGCGAAGTCTTCGGAACTCGGCAGCCATTCGTCGCGCTTGGCGGCCCATTCGATGTCGTTCACCACGCGGCCCTCGGGCGACATCTTGATGCCGGCGAGTGCGCCGATCTGGCGGTTGAAGGCCTTGTGCGGCACGACCAGGCGGGTGGGAATGCCGGCCTTCTCGAGCACCTTGTTCCAGCGGCCGACGCCGGCCACGGAGTCCTTGATGAAGTCGTCGCGCAGCACTTCGTTCAGGGCGTTGAGCATCGGCACGTCCTTCTCGACGAGCTGGCCGTCCTTCACCTCGAGCACCTTGTAGGTCTGGCCCTTGAGCACGTGGTCGTCGTCGCGCTTGCCTTCTTCGTAGCGGCCCTTCAGGCCCGAGCTGTAGAAGATGGCGGCGTTGCTCGACTGGTCGGCGCCGAACAGGTCGATGGTCACCGAGTAGTGGAAGTTCAGGTAGCGCTGGATGGTGCCCAGGTCGATGCAGCCGGCGGCGCGGATCTTCTGCGCGTCGTCGGTCTTCAGCTCGTTCATGACCTGCGCGGTGCGCGCGATGACGCGCGACACGCCGCTCTCGCCCACGAACATGTGGTGCGCCTCTTCGGTCAGCATGAACTTCGTGGTGCGCGCCAGCGGGTCGAACGCGCTCTCGGCCAGCGCAGCCAGCTGGAACTTGCCGTCGCGGTCGGTGAAGTAGGTGAACATGAAGAACGCGAGCCAGTCGGGCGTCTTCTCGTTGAAGGCGCCCAGGATGCGCGGGTTGTTGGCATCGCCCGAGGTGCGCTGCAGCAGCGCGTCGGCCTCTTCGCGGCCGTCGCGGCCGAAGTGCTTCTGCAGCAGGTAGACCATGGCCCACAGGTGGCGGCCTTCTTCGACGTTGATCTGGAACAGGTTGCGCAGGTCGTACATCGACGGCGCCGTGAGGCCCAGGTGGCGCTGCTGCTCGACCGACGCGGGCTCGGTGTCGCCCTGCGTGACGATGATGCGGCGCAGGTTGGCGCGGTGTTCGCCGGGCACGTCCTGCCAGACCTTCTCGCCCTTGTGGTCGCCGAAGTGCACTTCGCGGTTGGCGTCGCCCGGGTTCAGGAAGATGCCCCAGCGGTAGTCGCGCATCTTCACGTGGCCGAACTGGGCCCAGCCCTGCGGGTCGACGCTCACGGCCGTGCGCAGGTACACCTCGTGGTTGGTGGAGCCCTCGGGGCCCACGTCGTCCCACCAGTTGATGAAGTTGGGCTGCCAGCCTTCGAGCGCGCGCTGCAGCGTGCGGTCTTCGCCGAGGTTGACGTTGTTGGGGATCTTCTCGCTGTAGTTGATCGTGCTCATCGTTGTTCCTTGGGTTGTGCGGACTGCTCTGTGCTCAAACGCGGTTCAGGTCGAAGCCGGCTTTTTGACCGGTGCCGTAGACCTTCAGCGCGCCCTTCTCGCCGACGGCGTTGGGGCGGTTGAAGATCCAGTTCTGCCAGGCCGTGAGGCGGCCGAAGATGCGGGTGGCCATGTTCTCCTTGCTGGCGAAGCGCAGGTTGGCTTCGAGGCCGGTGAGTGCGTCGGGCGACATGGCGGCGCGCTCTTCGATGGCGATGCGGATCTCGTCGTCCCAGTCGATGTCGTCGGGCGCGGCGGTGACGAGGCCGAGCTTCACGGCTTCGTCGGCGTCGAGCGCCTGGCCGGCGGCGGCGCGCGCAGCTTCGAGCGGTGCGGCCTCTTCGTAGAAGCGGCGCTGCAGGCGGCTCTGGTCGTTCACCATCGGGAAGAAGCCGAAGTTGAATTCGTTGAGCGTGAGCTTGGGTGCGCGCGCGGCGTCGTCGGGCAGCGCGAGCATGTAGGTGCGGTCGGCCGCGAAGGCCAGCTCGGCCAGCGTGCCGGCGAAGCATGAGCCGGCTTCGACCAGCGCGAAGAGGCTGCGCGACGACACATCCAGGCGCGCCAGGGTGCGGCGCAGCGCGCCGATGGTTTCGCGCACCAGCCAGTGGTCCTTGTTGGCGAACATCACGGCATCGGAGGCGAGCACGGCGGCGGCGTCGCCTTCGGTCTTGAGCAGCCAGGTGCCGACGTCGAGTTCGTTGGTGCGCAGGTTGAGGATGGCGTCGTCGAGCTCGCGGCACACGGCCAGCGGCCACCAGGCGGCGCCTGCGGCTTCGATGGCGGCGATGTCGGCCGGCTGCGCGCCGGTGGGCGCCTTCACGGTGATCGTCGCGGTGCGCTTGCTGCGGTCGATCTGCACATTGACGTTGGCATACGCGATGCCGTCGGCGCTGTCGGTGCGCTCGACGCGGGTCAGGGCCACGCCCTTGGCGCCGGCGGGGCGGTCGCTGCCGGCGGCGAGTTGGGTGGCGCGTTCCTGCACGGCGGCCGGGAACTGCGCGGGCTTGGCCACGGCATCGACCAGGCGCCAGTCGACCGCGCGCTGGCCGCGCACGCCTTCGACGCTGGTGCAGAAGATGTCGGCGAGGTCATGACGCACGTGGCGCTTGTCGGTCACGCGGGTCAGGCCGCCGGTGCCGGGCAGCACGCCGAGCAGGGGCACTTCGGGCAGCGAGACGGAAGAAGAGCGGTCGTCGACCAGCAGGATTTCGTCGCAGGCCAGTGCCAGCTCGTAGCCGCCGCCGGCGCAGGCGCCGTTCACGGCCGCGAGGAACTTCAGGCCCGAGTGCTTCGAGGTGTCTTCGATGCCGTTGCGCGTCTCGTTGGTGAACTTGCAGAAGTTCACCTTCCAGGCGTGGCTGGAAACGCCGAGCATGAAGATGTTGGCGCCGGAGCAGAAGATCCGGTCCTTGCCGCTGGTGACGATCACGCTGCGCACTTCGGGGTGCTCGAAGCGGATGCGGTTGAGCGCATCGTTCAGCTCGATGTCCACGCCCAGGTCGTAGCTGTTGAGCTTGAGCTTGTAGCCGGGGCGGATGCCGCCGTCTTCCGCGATGTCGAGCGTGAGGCGCGCAATGGCGCCGTCGAAGCTCAGCGACCAGTGGCGGTACTGGGCGGGTTCGATGCGGTAGTCGACGCGCTGGGGCGCCTGGAGCGTGGTGTCGGTCATGCGGAAGTCTCCTGTGGGGCTGTGTTCAGAAAACCGTGAACAGGAATAATAATGCACTTCCTTGTTCCGATGACATGCATCATGCTGCATGCAAACAGGCAAGTCAATGCCTGTTGTGCTTTTTTTCAGATTTCAGGCGGATGAGGGATCAGGGGGCGTGCGCAGGACACCGGGTGCTTCCCTCCGCGAATGTCCCCCGGGCTTCGCCCTCCTCCTTAATTTCGCTGCGGGAAGCACCCAGTGCCCTGCGCACGGGGGCACGCGGTCGGTTCACGGCCGATCAACAACTGCTCTGAAACGCTCACGCCGATGGGGTGCCTTGCGCAGCGAAATCAAGGAGGAGGCCGCAGGCCGGGGGACATTCGCGGAGCAAGGTACCCCGTCGGCGGGAGCGTCGCCCTGAACAGCGAACGCCCCAACGCCAGCAAGCGAAAACTCAGGCCAACCCCATCGACTGCCGGGCAACCGCACGCAGCGCCTGAAAGCTCTGCGGCAACGTCTTCCCACTGGTATCGACCGACAGATCGGCCTTCGAATAGAAGGCAGCGCGGCCATTCAGGATGCGCCGCAGGTCTTCCATGGCTTCCTTGCTGGCCGCCATCGGGCGGGTGTCGCCCTGGGCGGCCACGCGGCCCATGTGCTCCTCGGGCGCGGCCTGCAGCCACACGGTGGTGCAGTGGGCGAGCAGCTCGTTGAAGGTGGCTGGGTCGGACACGATGCCGCCGGGCGTGGCGATGACCACCTCGCTGTAGATCTGCACTGCTTCTTCCAGCGCGCGGCGCTCGTAGCGGCGGTAGGCGTTGGTGCCGTACAGGTCGTGGATTTCGCGCACGCTGCAGCCCGCCAGCTTCTCGATCTCGCGGCTCAGTTCGATGAACGGAATTTCGAGGTCCTCGGCCAGCATCTGCCCCAGCGTCGACTTGCCCGCGCCGCGCAGCCCCACGAGCGCGATGCGCCGGTGCCGCGCCGGGTCGACCGAAGCCGTGCCCAGCATCTCGCCGAGCGCCACGCGCACGCGGCGCAGGTCGGCCTCACTGCGGTGCTCGAGCAGTTCGCGGATCAGCAGCCACTCGGGCGAGCTGGTCGTCACGTCGCCCACCAGCTCGGCCAGCGAGCAGTGCAGCGCCCCGGCCACCTGCTGCAGCACCAGGATCGATGCGTTGCCGATGCCGTATTCCAGGTTCGCCAGGTGGCGCTCCGACACGTCGGCCGACAGGGCCACCGCCTTGCGCGTGAGGCCGCGCTGCGCGCGCAGATTGCGCACGCGGTCGCCCAGCGCCACCAGCAATGGGTTCTTGGCCTCCCCGGCCACGGCGGCGCCGTGGTTGTTGCCGGTGCCGCCCTCGGGCGCGGTGGCCAGCACCGCGTCTACATGCTCGTTCATGCCATTCCTCGTTCTTCGCCGGGATTGTGCGCGCTCAGGGTAAACACCATAGATGCACTATATTGCTTGACACCTGTTGTCTCGCTGCTTATTGTTCGATCACACGCAAGATACTGCACACGCAGACTTCCTGCAAGAAGACGATAGTTCATCCGTTCGAGGCCCACGATGTCCGACACCCCCACGCCCGCCACCGGCAAGGCGGCATTTCACCAGCTGATCGCCGACCTGACCGCCGAGATCGCCGGCCAGCCACTGGACGCCACGCTCGACCAGTGGCTCAACGCCACCCACGGCGCCGGCAGCGCCCGCTTTGCGCAACTGCGCCAGGCCTGCATCGGCGGCGTCGCCGAAGGCTGGCTGTGCGATCGCGAAGGCGGCGGCATCAAGTACGGCCGCGTCTTCAAGGCCGAGGACGCATTGCACCGCTTCTCGGTCGACGTGGTCGACATGCAGGACCTCGCCGGCCCGCACCACACGCACCCCAACGGCGAGATCGACCTGATCATGCCGCTGGACGACACCCCCGCCGCCACCTTCGACGGACGGCCCGCGGGCTGGTGCGTCTACGGGCCCGGCACCGCACACCGCCCGACCGTGGCCCAGGGCCGCGCGCTCGTCCTCTACCTGCTGCCCGAGGGGCAGATCAAGTTCACCGCATGACCGACCTCCTTTCCAACCACGTCGCCGGCCGCTGGCAAAGCGGCACGGGCGCCGGCACGCCCCTGTTCGACCCGGTGCTCGGCACCGAACTCGCGCGCGTCGACGCCACCGGCCTCGACCTGCCCGAAGCCTTCGCCTTTGCGCGTGAACAAGGCGGCCGCGCGCTGCGCGCCCTCACCTACCGCCAGCGCGCCGGCCTGCTCGCCGCGCTCGTGAAAGTGCTGCAGGCCAACCGCGACGCGTACTACGAGATCGCCACCGCGAACTGCGGCACGGTGAAGAACGACTCGGCCGTCGACATCGACGGCGCGATATTCACGCTCGGCCAGTACGCCAAGTGGGGCGATGCGCTCGGCGACGTGCGCGCGCTGCGCGACGGCGAGGCCGTGAAGCTCGGCAAGGAGCCGGTGTTCCAGTCGCAGCACCTGCAGGTGCCGACGCTGGGCGTGGCGCTGTTCATCAACGCCTTCAACTTCCCGTCGTGGGGCCTGTGGGAAAAGGCCGCGCCCGCGCTGCTGTCGGGCGTGCCCGTGATCGTCAAGCCCGCCACGGCCACCGCCTGGCTCACGCAGCGCATGGTGAAAGATGTGGTGGACGCGGGCGTGCTGCCGGCCGGTGCACTGTCGGTCATCTGCGGCAGCTCGGCCGGCCTGATGGACCAGCTGCAGCCCTTCGACGTGGTCTCGTTCACCGGCTCGGCCGAGACGGCCGCCGTGATCCGTTCGCACCTGGCCGTGGCCGAGCGCTCGGTGCGCGTGAACATCGAGGCCGACAGCCTCAACAGCGCCCTGCTGCTGCCCGGCGCCGCGCCCGGCAGCGAGGCCTTCAACCTCCTCGTGCGCGAAGTGGTGCGCGAGATGACGGTGAAGTCGGGCCAGAAGTGCACCGCCATCCGCCGCATCCTGGTGCCGGCCGAGGTGTACGACGCAGCGGCTGAGGCCATCGGCGCGAAGCTCGCGGGCGTCACGGTCGGCAACCCGCGCAACGACAACGTGCGCATGGGTTCGCTCGTGAGCCGCGCACAGCTGAACGCGGTGCGCGACGGCCTCGACGCCCTGGCCGCGCAGACCACCGTGCTGCACGACAGCAGTAACAAGCCCCTCATCGACGCCGACCCCGCCGTGGCCGCCTGCATCGGCCCCGTGCTGCTGGGCGCGCGCGACGCCGATGCGGCGCAGCGCGTGCACGACGTGGAAGTGTTCGGCCCGGTCGCCACGCTGCTGCCCTACAACGACCTGGCGCACGGCATCGCGCTCGCACACCGGGGCCAGGGTTCGCTCGTCACCTCGCTGTACGGCAGCGACGATGCCGCGCTGGCCCAGGCCGCGCTGTCGGTCGCACCGAGCCACGGGCGCGTGCACGTGATCACGCCCGAGGTGGCGCAGGCCCACACCGGCCACGGCAACGTGATGCCGATGTCGATGCACGGCGGCCCCGGCCGCGCGGGTGGCGGCGCCGAACTGGGCGGCCTGCGCGCGCTCGATTTCTATCACCGCAGGAGCGCGGTGCAGGCGAGCCCCGGCGTGCTCGCCGCCCTCGGCCTCTAGCGCCACGCACAGGCCCCAAGGAGACACACGATGAACAGCAGCCTGCCCGCACGATTCAACTTTGCCGAACACCTGTTCGCCCTCAACCGCGGCCGCGCCGCACGCACCGCCTACATCGACGACCGCGGCACGCTGAGCTACGGCCAGCTCGAAGACCGCGCGCGCCGCCTGGCCGCCGCGCTGAAGGCCGCGGGCATCCGCCGCGAAGAGCGCGTGCTGCTGCTCATGCTCGACGGTAACGACTGGCCCGTGAGTTTCCTGGGCTGCCTCTACGCGGGCATCGTGCCCGTGGCCGTGAACACGCTGCTCACGCCCGACGACTACGCCTACATGCTCGACCACAGCCGCGCGCAGGCGGTGCTGGTGTCGGGCGCGCTGCTGCCGACCTTGCAAGATGCGATGGCGCGCGGCGGCCATGAAGTGCAGACGCTGCTCGTGTCGCAACCGACGGGCGCGCTGCCCGAAGGCGCGCAGGAATTCGAAGCCGCGCTCGCCGCCGCCGAGCCCCTGCCCGCACCGGCACCCACCGCGTCGGACGACCCCGGCTTCTGGCTCTATTCCTCCGGCTCCACCGGCAAGCCCAAGGGCACGGTGCACACGCACGCCAACCTGTGGTGGACCGCCGAGCTCTACGGCAAGCCCGTGCTCGGCCTCACCGAAGGCGACGTGTGCTTCTCGGCCGCCAAGATGTACTTCGCGTACGGCCTGGGCAATGCGCTGACCTTCCCGCTGTCGGTGGGTGCCACCGTGGTGCTGATGGCCGAGCGCCCCACGCCTGACGCCACCTTCCGCCGCTGGACCGAGCACAAGCCCACGGTGTTTTTCGGCGCGCCCACCGGCTTCGCGGGCATGCTCGCCTCGCCGAAGCTGCCGGCGCGCGAAGCCGTGGCGCTGCGCATGTGCTCGTCGGCCGGCGAGGCGCTGCCCGGCGAGATCGCACAGCGTTTCAAGGCGCACTTCGGCTGCGAGATCATCGACGGCATCGGCTCCACGGAGATGCTGCACATCTTCATTTCCAACCGCCCCGGCGACGTGCGCTACGGCACCACCGGCAAGCCGGTGGATGGCTACGAAGTCGAGCTGCGCGGCGAGGACGGCCGCCCCGTGCCCGACGGCGAGGTGGGCGACCTGTACATCCGCGGCCCGAGCTCGGCACTGATGTACTGGTGCAACCGCGAGAAATCGCGCGACACCTTCCAGGGCGGCTGGACCAAGAGCGGCGACAAGTACACGCGCGACGCCGACGGCTACTTCACCTATGCAGGCCGCAGCGACGACATGCTCAAGGTCAGCGGCATCTACGTCTCGCCCTTCGAGGTCGAGGCCACGTTGATGCAGCACCCGGCTGTGCTCGAGGCCGCCGTCATCGGCAAGGACGACGCCGACGGGCTCACGAAGACCAAGGCCTTCGTGGTGCTGAAAGACGGCGCCGCCGCCACCGAGGACGAACTCAAGGCCTTCGTGAAGGAGCGCCTGGCGCCCTACAAGTACCCGCGCTTCCTGGAGTTCGTGAGCGAGCTGCCGAAGACGGCCACCGGCAAGATCCAGCGCTTCCGGCTGCGCGAACGCGAGAAGCAGGCATGAGCACGCCCACGGTTGCCACCGACTTCGCCACCATCGACTGGCGCGGGCGCACCGTGCGCATCGAGTGCCGGTGGATCGCCCCCGAACGCGGCGCCGATGCCCCGCTCATCGTGTTCCTGCACGAAGGCCTGGGCTCCGTCGCGATGTGGAAGGACTTCCCCGCCCAGGTCTGCGAAGCCGCCGGCGCGCGCGGGCTCGTGTTCTCGCGCCCCGGCTACGGCCGTTCCACGCCGCGCGCCGAGGACGAGATCTGGGACGTCGACTTCATGCACCGCCAGGCGCACGAGGTACTGCCCGCGCTGTTCGCCGCGCTGAAGCTCGGCGACGAGAAGCCGTGGCTCTTCGGCCACAGCGACGGCGGCTCGATCTCGCTGCTGTACGCCTCGCGCTTCTCCGACAAGGTCGCGGGCCTCGTGGTGCTGGCGCCGCACATCTTCGTGGAAGACAAGACCGTCGCGAACATCGAGATCGCACGCACCGCCTACCGCACCACCGACCTGCCTGCCAAGCTCGGCCGCTACCACGACAGCGCCGACTCGGCCTTCTGGGGCTGGAACCGCATCTGGCTGCACCCGCCCTTTCGCGACTGGAACATCGAGGCCGAGCTGGCCACCATCCGCTGCCCCGTGCTCGCGGTGCAGGGCATCGACGACGAGTACGGCACGCTTGCGCAGATCCGCGACATCGCCCCGCGCGTCGGTGGAGTTTGCGAGCTGCTCGAAATCCCTGAATGCGGGCATTCCCCGCATCGCGATCAGCCGGATCGTGTCATCGTCGCGACCGCTTCTTTCATCACCAACAACAGGAGACAGACACCATGACGAACCTTCGCACCGCGCGCCTGGCGCTCACGGCCATCGCCCTCGCCGCCCTGGCCTCCGCGGCCGGCGCACAGGGCACGGCAAAGCTCAAGGTCGGCCTCATGCTGCCCTACAGCGGTACCTACACCGCCCTGGGCGTGGCCATTGAAAACGGCTTCAAGCTCTACGTGGAACAGCAGGGCGGCAAGCTGGCCGGCCGCGAGATCGAATACTTCAAGGTCGACGACGAGTCCGACCCCGCCAAGGCCACCGACAACGTCAACAAGCTCATCAAGCGCGACAACGTCGACGTGATCGTCGGCACCGTGCACTCGGGCGTGGCCATGGCCATGGCCAAGGCCGCCAAGGAAAGCGGCACCGTGCTCATCGTGCCGAACGCCGGCGCCGACGCGGTGACGGGCCCCATGTGCGCGCCCAACATCTTCCGCAGCTCGTTCAGCAACTGGCAGCCGGCCTACGCCATGGGCGAAGTGGCGGCCAAGCAGCAGGGCAAGAAGAAGGTCATGACCATCACCTGGAAGTACGCGGCCGGCGAAGAGTCGGTCAACGGCTTCAAGGAAGGCTTCGAGAAGAACGGCGGCAAGGTCGACAAGCAGCTCACCCTGCCCTTCCCCAACGTGGAGTTCCAGGCGCTGCTGACCGAGATCGCGGCGGCCAAGCCCGATGCGGTGTACGCCTTCTTCGCGGGCGGCGGCGCGGTGAAGTTCGTCAAGGACTACCAGGCCGCCGGCCTGAACAAGACCATCCCGCTGTACGGCCCCGGCTTCCTGACCGACGGCACGCTCGACGCGCAGGGCGAATCGGCGCAAGGCATGCTCACCACGCTGCACTACGCCGACGGCCTGAACACCCCGCGTGACAACGCTTTCCGCGTGGCCTACGCCAAGTCGTTCAAGCTGCAGCCCGACGTGTACGCGGTACAGGGCTACGACGCCGCGCAGATGCTGGGCGTGGGCCTGAATGCCACCAAGGGCGACATCTCGAAGAAGGCCGAGTTCACGGGCGCGATCGAGAAGGCCAAGATCGACAGCCCGCGCGGCACCTTCACGGTGAGCAAGTCGCACAACCCGGTGCAGGACATCTACCTGCGCAAGGTCGAAGGCAAGGAAAACAAGCTGGTGAGCACCGCGATCAAGGGTCTCTCCGATCCGGCCCGCGGCTGCCGGATGTAAGCAGGGCCACGGGCCTTCGGTTCTCTCTCGTTCCCTCGCGGCCCCGATCCATTTCACGGGGCTGCGAGCCGCCTTGCGGCAACCACAACCAACTGGGATCTCACGGTGGATTTCGGAACCTTTCTCGTGCAGTGCCTGAACTCCGTTCAGTACGGCCTGCTGCTCTTTCTCGTGGCCTCGGGGCTGACGCTGATCTTCGGGATCATGGGCGTCATCAACCTCGCGCACGGGAGCTTCTACATGATCGGCGCCTACATGGCGTTCTCGCTGGCGCCGCTGTTCGGCGACCAGTTCCTGCTGATGCTGGTGGCCGGCGTGGTGCTGGCCGCGATCTTCGGCTACGTGCTGGAGTGGGCCTTCTTCAGCTACCTCTACCAACGCGACCACCTGCAGCAGGTGCTCATGACCTACGGGCTCATCCTGGTGTTCGAGGAACTGCGCTCCATCTTCGTGGGCAACGACGTGCACGGCGTGAAGGTGCCCGCGTGGCTGGACGGCAGCTTCGCGCTGGGCAACGTCATGAGCTACCCGTGGTATCGCCTGTTTGCATCGGCGGCCTGCATCGTGCTGGCCGTGGGCCTGTACTACGTGGTGAACCGCACGCGCCTGGGCATGATGATCCGCGCCGGCGCCAGCAACCGCGACATGGTGCGCGGCCTGGGCATCGACGTGAAGCGGCTGTACCGCATCGTGTTCGCGGCCGGCGTGGCGCTGGCGGCGCTGGCCGGCATGATCGCCGCGCCGATGTCCTCGGTGTACCCCAACATGGGCGCGAGCGTGCTCATCATCTGCTTCGTGCTGGTGGTGATCGGCGGCATCGGCTCGATCACCGGGGCGCTCGTGGCCTCGCTGCTGGTGGGCTTCGTCGATACCTTCGGCAAGGTGTTCTTCGCCGACCTGGCGGGCATCGGCATCTACCTCTTGATGGCCATCGTGCTGATCTGGAAGCCCGAAGGCTTGATGGGGAGGCGGCCATGAGCCCCGTGGTTGCATCCGCACCTTCGTCGCCGCGGCGTGGCGCCTTCATCGTGCCCGTGCTGTGCGCCATCGCGCTCGCCGTGGCCGGCCCGCTGCTGGGCAACTATGCGTCGGACTTCATCGTCAAGGTGATGATCCTGTCGATCTTCGCGCTCAGCCTGGAGCTGCTCGTGGGCATGACCGGGCTCGTGAGCCTGGGCCATGCGGCCTTCTACGGCATCGGCGCGTACGTCACCGTGCTGGCCTCGGGCAACGAGGGCGGCAACTTCGCAGTGCTGCTCGTGCTGTCGATGGGCGCGGCGGCGCTGTATGCGCTCTTCGTGGGCGCGCTGAGCCTGCGCACGCGCGGCGTGTACTTCATCATGGTCACGCTGGCCTTTGCGCAGATGGCCTTCTTCGTGTTCCACGACACCAAGGTCGGCGGCGGCAGCGACGGCATCTACCTGTACGTGCGCCCGGCCCTCGGCGCGCTCGACATGGAAAACCGCACGGTGCTGTTCTACGTGGTGCTGGCGGCGCTGGTGTTCACCTACGGCCTGCTGGCGCTCATCCGCCGCTCGCGCTTCGGCGCGGCGCTCGCGGGCATCCGCGTGAACGAGCAGCGCATGCGCGCGGCGGGCTTCGCGGTGTACGGCTACAAGCTCGCGGCCTTCGTGCTCGCGGGCGCGCTGGCCGGGCTCGCGGGCTTTCTGCTGGCCTCGCGCGACGGCGTGGTCAACCCTGAGCTGATGGCATGGCACAACTCGGGCGAGGTGCTGCTGATGGTGATCCTCGGTGGCCTCGGCCACCTGCGCGGCGCGGTGATCGGCGCCGTGGCCTTCACGCTGCTGAAGGAAATCTTCTCCACCCACGCCGTGATGGGCCCGCTGGCCGACCACTGGCAACTCACGCTGGGCATTGCCATCATCGTGTTCGTGGCGCTGCTGCCCAAGGGCCTGATCGGCCTGGTGCAGCGCCTGTCGCCGAAGGGAGGCGCATGACCACCGCACTGCTGTCCGTGGACAAGCTCACGCGCCGCTTCGGCGGCCTCACGGCCGTCAACGCCGTCACGCTCGACCTGCACATCGGCGAGGTGCATGCGGTGATCGGCACCAACGGCGCCGGCAAGTCGACGCTCATCAACATGCTCTCGGGCGAGATCGAGGCCTCCGAGGGCCGCATCGCCCTGGACGGCGTCGACATCACCGCGCGCGCGCAGTCGCGCCGCGCCCGCGACGGCGTGGGCCGCAGCTACCAGCGCACCACCATCTTCCCGGAGTTCACGGTGCACGAGAACTGCCGCCTCGCCGCGCAGGCCGCCACGGCAAAACCGTGGGCGATCTGGCAGTCGTCGCAGCGCTGCGCCACGAGCAACGCCTCGGCCGACGCCGCGCTCGAAGCGGCGGGCCTCACGGCCGAAGCCCGGCGCGTCGCCGGCACGCTGAGCCACGGCGCGCAACGCCAGCTCGAAGTGGCGATGTGCCTGGCCACCCACCCGCGCGTGCTGCTGCTGGACGAACCGCTCGCCGGCATGGGCGCGGAAGAGACCGACCGCATGCTCACGCTGCTCGCGCGGCTGAAAGCCACGCACGCCATCCTGCTGGTGGAGCACGACATGGACGCCGTGTTCCGCATCGCCGACCGCATCACGGTGATGGTGAACGGCACCGTCATCGCCACGGGCAACCCACAAGAAATTCGCGAGAACCCCGAGGTCCGCACCGCCTACCTCGGCGAGGAGAAGCATTGATGCCCCCACGCTCATCACTTCGTGTATTCGCTGCCCCCCGAGGGGGCGCAGGCCTCCCTTGGGGCGGCCCGGCGGGAGGCCTGAGATGCTGATCGTTCGCGACCTCAACACCTACTACGGCAACAGCCACATCCTGCGCGGCGTGCACGCCGGCATTCCGGCGGCGACCTCCGTCGGCCTGCTCGGGCGCAACGGCATGGGCAAGACCACGCTGATCCGCACCATCATGGGCTACGTGCGCCCCGCGTCAGGCGAAGTGCAGGTCGACGGCCGCACCGTCACCGGCCTGCCGCCCGAGAAGATGGCACGCCTGGGCATCGGCTATGTGCCCGAAGGGCGCGGCATCTTCCCGAACCTGTCGGTGCGCGAGAACCTCGTGATGAGCGAACGCGCCGGCATCGACGGCCAGCGCGCCTGGACCTTCGACCGCGTGATGGCCACCTTTCCGCGCCTGTCGGAACGGCTCACGCACGGCGGCCAGCAGCTGTCGGGCGGCGAGCAGCAGATGCTCTCCATCGGCCGCGCGCTCATGACCAACCCGCGCCTCTTGATCCTCGACGAGGCCACCGAAGGCCTCGCCCCACTGATCGTGGCCGAGATCTGGCGCGTGATCAGCGAGATCCGCGCGACGAGCATCGCCACGCTGATCGTCGACCGCGACTACCGCAAGGTGCTCGCGCACACGGACCTGGCGGTGGTGATGGAGAAGGGGCAGATCGTGCGGCATGGGGCGTCGGCGGATCTGCTGGCCGAGCCGACGGTGCTGGAGGAATTGCTGGGCGTGTGAGCATGCGTGGCGGGCGTCACCCGGTCCGCTGCGCCATCAGGAAATCGATGAACACCCGCATGCGCAGCGGCACGTGGCGCCCGTCCGGGTACAGCAGCGTGTAGGGCCGCGAGCGACCAGCGAAAGGTTTCAGCACCTCGACGAGCGCGCCGTCGGCCAGTTCCTTCTCCACGACGAAGCGGTAGGTCTGGAACAACCCGGCGCCGCTTTTCGCGAGCGTGACGCCGCCAAGCACGTCGTCGGAGCAGCTGTAGGCGCCGTCCGCGAACACTTCGCGGTCCTTGCCGTTCTCCTTGAAGAGCCACGAAATGCGGCGGCCGCTGCTGGGCAGCTCGAACTGGATGCACTCGTGCGCGGCGAGATCGTCCAGCGTGCGGGGCGTGCCGGCCCTCCGCAGGTATTTGCGCGTGGCGACCACGACCAGGTCCGCATCCTCGAGGTGCCGCGCGATCAGCGTGGAGTCGGGCTGGGCGCGCACGCGCACGGCCATGTCGTAGCCCTCTTCCACGAAATCGATGTTGCGGTTGCTCAGGTGCACGTGCAGCCGGATGTCGGGAAAGCGTTCGCGAAACGCCGGCAGCAAGGGCAGGATGCGGTGGTGGCCGTAGGTGGTCGGCACGCTGATGCGCAGCGTGCCCGAAGGCAGCGCCTGCTGGCCCATCACCTCGCGCTCGGCCTCGGCGAGCTGCGCCAGCGCCTGTCGGCACTGCGCAAAGTAGACACGGCCCGCGTCGGTGAGCCGCACGCTGCGCGTGGTGCGCACGAAAAGCCGCAATCCCAGCCGCTTCTCGAGCCGGGAGATCGATCGGCTCACGGCCGCCGGCGTCACACCGGCAGCGAGTGCCGCCGAGGTGAAGCCGCCGCTCTCCGCCGCGAGGCAGAACAACTCGATGCTGCCCAGAAGGATGTCGCCGAACTGCCGCTGCATGGATTGATTACCTTGTGTATCAGGTGAAGTGCGAGTCTAGTGATTTATCTGTTTCGCTGTCATCAATACAGTTCTCCCCACGTCATCAACTTCCCTGGAGAACCGACATGCAGGACAACTCTTCCCCCACCGTGGTCATCACCGGCGCCTCGAGCGGCATCGGCCAGGGCCTTGCGCAGGCGTACCTCGCGCGCGGCTTCAACGTGGTCGCGAATGCCCGCACCGCCGAGCGGCTCGCAGCCGCCGCGAAGCAGCTCGGCAACCCGGCGCGCCTTCTCGGCGTCGCGGGCGACATCGGCCGCCGCGACACCGCGCAGCAGCTCGTCGACCGCGCCGTGGAGCGCTTCGGCCAGGTCGACGTGCTCGTCAACAACGCGGGCATCTTCAACGCGAAGCCTTTCGTCGACTACACCGAAGACGAACTCGACCAGCTGGTCGCCACGAACCTCAAGGGCTTCGTCTACGCCTCGCAGGCCGCGGCGAAGCACATGGTCGCGCGCCGCCAAGGACACATCGTGAACATCACCGCGAGCATCGCGCTGCAGCCGAACCAGCAGGTGCCGGCCGTGTTGCCGGTGCTGATCAAGGGCGGCATCAATGCCGCGACGCGCGCGCTGGCGCTCGAACTCGCACCGCACAACGTCAAGGTGAATGCGGTGGCACCCGGCATCGTGGACACGCCGCTGTACACGCCCGAGCAGCACGGCTTCCTCAACGGCCTGGCGCCCGCCGGCCGCATCGCGACCGTGCAGGAGATCGCCGATGCGGTGCTCTACCTCACGAGCGCCGATTTCACGACCGGCGTCGTGCTGCCCGTGGATGGCGGCATGAGCACCGGCAAGTGGTAATCACCTCAGTCATTCACCCAAGGAGCACACCATGCCTTTCATCAACCTGAAGATCACCCGCGACGGCGTCACGCGCGAACAGAAAACCCAGGTCATTGCCGAGTTCACGGAAACGCTCGAACGGGTGCTGAAGAAGCCGCCGGAATGGACGCACATCGTGATCGAGGAGATCGACACCGACGACTGGGGCTTCGCGGGCCTGACGACCACCGAGTACCGCAAGCGGCTGGCCGAGCGTGCGAAGCCGCCGCAGTGAAGCAATGGCGGCGGATCGCGCGGCATTGCCCTCGATGTGAGGGGGAGTAACACGTCCGTTCCACCGGGTTTCACCTCTGTCCTGCGACAGCGCGACAGCCGAATCATGTCCGGCTGCGCAGCCCCTCCCCGTGCCGCGCCCACTCCACGCACGAGGCTGCGCATGACGTCCCTGCAATCGCGCCACATCGACAACGTCTATTCGATCGCCACCGGCACGGCGCTGCGGGCCGATCCGGCGGCGAGCCTGGTGCACAAGTCGTGGGCGCGCTGCGTGCGCGACCACGGGCTCGATCCGTCGCGGCCGACGCCCGCGCGCATCCTGCCGGCGCAGGAGGTGCGCGCGCACCAGCAGCAGCTCGAGCACTTCCTGCGCGCCGCGCGTGCGGGCATGGAAGACATCTACCGCCGCGTGGCCGAGCTGGGCTACATGGTGCTGCTGACCGACGCCGAGGGCATCACGGTCGACTACATCGGCAACCCGGCCTGGGACGACCAGCTGCGCCGCGCCGGCCTGTACCTGGGCGCCGACTGGAACGAGGCGCACGCCGGCACCTGCGGCGTGGGCACCTGCCTCATCGAGCGCCAGCCGATGACCTGCCACCAGACCGAGCACTTCGATGCCACCCACATCGGGCTCACCTGCACGACGGCGCCGCTGTTCGACCACAGCGGCAAGCTCACGGCCATCCTCGACGTGTCGGCGCTGCGCTCGCCCGAGGCGCGCGAGAGCCAGCACCTGGTGCGGCACCTGGTGTCGATCTACGCGCGGATGATCGAGGATGCCGACTTCCTGCGGCACTTTCGCGGCCACTGGATCCTGCGGCTGGGCAGTGCCTTCGGGCTGGTCGACGTGGCGGGCGAAGTGATGCTGGCCTTCGACGAAGGCGGCACGGTGGTGGGCGCCAACGGGGGCGCGCGCGAAGTCCTCTCGGGACGCCAGCAGCCACTGCTGGGCAGCGCCGTGTCGGAGCTGCTGCACCTGCCGATGGACGCGATCTGGCGCCTGGGCAACGGCGGCGCGTCGGCCCTGCCGTTTGCGCACACGGTGCTGCTGCCCGGCGGCGGCGAGTACCACGCCTCGCTGATCGCGCCGCGCCTGCGGCGCTCACCAGTCACGACGCCCGCATCGCCGCCGCCCCAACCTTCGGACCGCCTGCCGCCGCTCGAGCGCATCGCGGGCGACGACGACCCCGCGATGCAGCAGCTGATCGCGCAGGCGCGCCGGCTGGTGGACCGCGGCATCCATGTGCTGGTCGAGGGCGAGACCGGCAGCGGCAAGGAGGTGCTGGCGCGCGCGCTGCATGGCGCGAGCCGGCGTGCGGCGCTGCCCTTCGTGGCGGTGAACTGCGCGGCCATTCCCGATTCGCTGATCGAGAGCGAGCTCTTCGGCTACACGCCCGGCAGCTTCACGGGCGGCCGCGCCAAGGGCATGAAGGGCCTGATCGCGCAGGCCGACCGCGGCACGCTGTTTCTCGACGAGATCGGCGACATGCCGATGGCGCTGCAGACGCGGCTGCTGCGCGTGCTGTCCGAAGGCGAGGTGCTGCCGCTGGGCGCCGAGTCGCCGCAGCGCGTGGACCTCGCGGTGGTGGCGGCCACGCACCGCGACCTGTCGGCGCTGGTCGCGGCCGGGCGCTTTCGCGAGGACCTGTACTACCGCCTGTGCGGCGCGGTGCTGAAGCTGCCGCCGCTGCGCGCACGGCGCGACCGGCGCTACCTGATCGAGGCGATGTTCCATGAAGAGGCAGCGGCGATGGGCTCGACGGCGCGGCTGTCGGAAGCGGCGATGCTGCGGCTGATGGCGCACGACTGGCCGGGCAACCTGCGCGAGTTGCGCAATGTGCTTCGGCTGGCGCTGGCGCTCTGCACGGGAGCCAGCATCACGCCCGAGGAGCTGCGCCTGGCGCCGCATCGGCCGTCGCTCGACCGCTGTGACACATCACCCACGCCTGCAGACGACGAAGACAGCGCCGCCGACGCCACGCGCCTGCTCGACGCGTTGCAGCGCCACCGCTGGCATGTGGCGCGGGCCGCGCAGGCGCTCGGCATCAGCCGCGCCACCGCGTACCGCCACATGAAGCGCTTCGGCATCGTGGCGCCGCAGCGCGGCTAACGCCTCAGGATTCGCTCGATCGCGCGCACGGCCGTGCCCAGGCCGTCTTCCGCGCGCATGCGTTCGCCCAGCGCCCCGGCCCGTGCGCGCACCTGCGGGTCGTGCGCGAAGGCGATCCCGCGCGCCAGGTCGTCGGCGCTGAACCGAGCACCCGCCACGGCGGGCGGCGCGACACCCGCCTGCGCGAGGTGATGCGCCCAGAACGCCTGGTCGCCCGCGAAGGGCACGACCACCGACGGCACGCCCGCGCGCGCGGCCGAGTGGCTGGTGCCCGAGCCGCCGTGGTGCACCACCAGCGCCATCTGCGGAAACAGCCAGTCGTGCGGGGTGTCGCCGATGACGTGGAAATTCGGCGGCAGCTGCTGCACATCGAGGCCGCTCCATCCGGGGTGCAGCACCGCGCGCCGGCCGGCCATGCCGTCGATGAGGGCCGCGAGCAGCCGCGCCTTGTCGAAGCCCGTCATGCTGCCGAAGCCGATGTAGACGGGCGCCTCGCCGGCCGCGAGGAAGTCGCGCAGCGCCGCCGGCGGCTGCCAGTCGGGCGTGGGCGCGAGCCACTGGCCGCACACGGCGGCGTTGGCGGGCCAGTCGGCGGGGCGCGGCAGCAGGCTCGGCGAATAACCGTAGAGCACGGGGTGCGTGGTCCACAGGCGGCGGCGCGGCGGCAGGCCGCAGACCTCGGCCCGCGCGGCATTCACGGCCGGCCGGAAGGCGCGCCAGAGCAGCCCGTTGACGAGGTGGTGGCTCGCGCGGTTCAACAAGCGCGGCACGCGCGCGGGCGGCAGGAAGGGCGAGGCGAACGCGGCCGTCGGCGTGAGCGGGAACATGCCCGCGCCGATGGCCGGCACGCCCAGCGCCTCGGCCGCCGACAGGCCCACGAAGGCCGCGAGCCCCGCGCAGACGATCGCGTCGCAGCCCTGCGCGGCCTCGATGGTCTGGCGCAGCCAGGGCGTGGCGTTGGCATTGGCGATGTCCGCGAGCGCCTTGGCGGCCGCGGCCGGCTTGTCGCCTTGCGCGATGACGCCGCCGAGCGCCTGCCGGATGTCGCCGGCCAGCGCCTGCGAACGCACGCCGAGCCGTTCGGCCGCGCCGAGCGTGGTCGCGTCCGCCAGCAGCACCGATGCATGGCCCGCGTCGTCCAGTGCGCGGCACAGCGCGGCGAGCGGGCGGGCGTCGCCCTCGGTGCCGTAGGTGAGCACGGCGAGTTTCATGGGGCGCGCCTCCTTGCAGCAGGTGGCTTCGGGGCCGTGCGCGCGCCGCCGAAGAAGAGGTCGACGACCACGGCGAACTCATCGCGCAGCACGAGGCCGGGCAGCGTGAGCCAGCGCATCAGCGCGCCGAAGTACAGGTGGTGCAGCAGGCTCGCGAGGTGCGCGGCCGGCACATCAGTGCGCAACGTGCCGGCCTGCTGGGCGGCGGCGATGAGCGCCTCGAACAGCCCCGACAGGTCGCGCGGCGTGCTGCGGTCGCCGCCGCCGAGTTCGCTCTCGATGTTGAGGAAGCGAAAGCGGAAGTAGTCGAGCAGGTAGGCCCGGTAGCGCTCGGACCATTCGGCCGAGGCGTCGAGCAGGCCGGTGAGCTGCGCCGTGAAGCCCGCCTTCGGGTCGATCGACGCATGCAGGCGCTGCGCATCGACCACGAGTTCGAGGTGCACCCAGTGCGCCAGGATCGCTTCCTTGGTCGGGAAGTGGTTGTAGAGCGTGCCCTTGGCCACGTCGGACTGCTGCGCGATCTGCTCCATGGTCGTCGCGTCGTAGCCCTGGGCTTCGAACAGGCGCATGGCGGTGGCGGCGACGTGGTCGAGCGTCTGGGTGCGGCGGCGCTCGCGGCGGCCTGGCGGTTCTGGTTCGGTCACGGTTCGGGGCCCTTGAATTTGAACGTCGTTCAATTTTATACGTCGTTCAACTTTCCATGCATCGCCGTCGCGTCGCGCATGAAAAAGCCCGCGACGCCGGTCACGGCGCGCGGGCGTCTGGGGTCAGCGTGGGGTTACTGGATCACGCCGATGTGCAGGTAGCCGCGCGTCGGCGACGAAGGCCCCCGCGTGCCGATCAGAACGTCGAGCTTGCTCGAACGCATAGCGAAATACTGCTGGGATGCATCCGCACGATCGAAGGCAATCCGCATGCCGGCAGGGGAGTCGACGATCGCGCTCAACGTCAACGACTTGGTGATCACCGGTCCAGCGGACGCCGTCAACGAATACAGCCCGGTCGACACGGTCGAGAGATTGATGTCCCCGTCCGTGGCCCAACCGGAGGCGTTGAAGTTCGCGTAGGTCGCGGCGGCGGGCACACCGATGGCCATCACCTGATTGGCCAAGGCTGTCGACGTGCCAGCGCTCAGGTAGATCTTTTCGCCTTCCACCATGGCGATGCCGAACTTGCCGATGACCGCGCCACTGGCGTCCTTCAGCGTCCACAGACCGGCTTCCGTGTCGGCCGCGACCGCCGTGGTCGCCACACTGCTGCTCGGGCAGTTCTCGATGCGATAGATCTTCTGGTCGACGCACTGCTTCATTACCGTGCCGCCATCGGAAATCCGGATCTGCGCGATCGCGGATTCGCGGTCTGCGCTCGTGTAGTCGACGCGCGCGCGGTCGTACGTGCCGTCCAGCTTGGCCTGCGTGGTGACAAAGGCGCGCGTTGCGATGAACGGCGCATTCTTGTAGGTCACCGGTGACGAGAAGGGCACGGCGAACGGGAACCCGCCGGCGAAGCTGTCCTTCAGTGGCAGGAAGGTCGCGTTGTTGACGCCGGTGATGCGGCTGTTGGTAAAGACCCAGCCGGTACCGTTCGCGCTGAAGGTGCCCGAGGTCTTGTCGCCCGCCGCATCGGTCAGGTCGTAGGTCTTCGCATCGAAGTCGATGTGCAGCTTCTGGCGCGAGCCGTTGGCGGCAAACACCATGTAGTCGCCGTTGTCGTAGTTGCCGGTCTGGATGGCGAAGCTCACCTGCTTCGTGCGCCCTTCCGAGGCGGAGGCCACGAGGTTGTAGCCGGCGGCGTCGGTCTTGCTGCTGTTGGCAAACCGCGTGACCCACTGCGTGGCACCGGTGTCGACGTCGAGGGTGAGGGTGGCCGTGCCGCCACCACCGCTGGCGGCCCAGCCGACGCTGTCGCTCGCCTTGACCACCACCTCCTGGCCCGGCAGCACGCTGTACTTGCCCGAACCGTCGGGCGTGGCGACGTTGCCTGCGATCTCGACGGTGAGCTTCAGCTCTGCCGCTGGGGGTGGCGTGGGGG